>JBMOEP010000059.1:0-8817 GCA_049314675.1 Phenylobacterium sp. | reverse complement strand
CCTCGACCAGTTCGTGAAGCTCCAGGGCACTTCCATGGAGCAGTACGTCTCCCTCTGGACCCCGATGGCCCTGTCCGACGACGGGACGGTCCTCACCGGCTGGGGGTTCGGGGCCCAGTACTACGCCGGCTGGGTGCTGCAGATCCCCAAGGCCTTCGTCTGCCACCTCGAGAAGCACGAGCGGGGCGAGGGGCACACCGTCAGCGCGTCCTTCCCGAAGGGCTTCGACGAGCACCTGAAGCACGGCGACGCGATCGGGCCCTGCCCGAACCACCGGGACTAGACGCGGTCGCGGGGCAGGAGGCGCGGTGGCGGCCCCCATGGCCGCCGCGCTTCCTTTCAGGGTACCGCGCCAGGATCGATTCCAGCCGGGCCTCACAGCGCCGACCGGGAAGGGGCCCGGCGGAGGGGTCCCGGGCAGGGACCTGGGCCCCCGAGCGGGACTTCAGCCATTCGGCCCAGTGCGGCCACCAGGAACCCGGCGTCTCTACCGCTTGTGCCTGCCAGCCCTCAAGGCTCTCGGGCAGGGTGTCATGGGTCCAGTGCTGGTACTTCTTCGCCACCGGCGCGTTGATGACCCCAGCGATATGTCCGGAGCCCGAGAGGGTAAAGGTGGTCGGCCCGCCGAAGAGACGCGCGCCCCGGTAGACCGAACGTGCCGGAGCGATGTGGTCCTCCTTTGAGGACTGGATGTAGACCGGCGTCTTGACCTGTCCCAGGTCGAGCTGAACGCCATCCAGTTCCAGTTCCCCCCGGGCCAGGGCGTTGTCCCCGTAGAACCGGCGCAGATAATAGAGGTGCAGGGTCCTCGGCATCCGCGTCTGGTCCGAGTTCCAGAACAAAAGGTCGAAGGGCTTGGGCTCCTTGCCGAGCAGGTAGTTGCTGACGAAGAACGACCAGATCAGGTCGTTCGAGCGGAGCATGTTGAAGGTGTCCGCCATGGCCTGGCCGGCCAGGACGCCGCCGCCAGCCTCCATCTGCTTCTCGAGGTCAGACAGCCATTCCTCGCTGGTAAAAAGGAGGAGGTCACCGGCTTCGGAGAAATCCTGCTGGGCGGCGAAGAAGGTCGCGGAGGCGATCCGGCTATCCCCCTTTGCAGCCATGTGCGCCAGGGTGGCCGAGAGCAGGGTCCCACCGATGCAATAGCCGACGGTGTTAACCCGGTCGACGCCAGCCTGCTTCATGGCCGCCGCCGTCCCCTCGTAAATTCCCAGCCGCATGTAGTCCTCGAAGGTCCGGTCGGCGAGCCTTCCGTCCGGATTGACCCAGGAGGCGACAAAGACCGTGAACCCCTGGGCGGTCAGCCAGCGGATCATGGAGTTCTCAGGCCGAAGGTCGAGGATGTAGAACTTGTTGATCCAGGGCGGGAAGATGACGAGCGGGATCTCGTGGACCGTCTCGGTCGTGGGAGTGAACTGGATCAGCTGGATGATCTCGTTCTGGAAGATCACCTTGCCGGGCGCCGTGGCCACGTTCACGCCGATCTCGAACTGCTCGTAGTCGGTCTGGCTGATGGCCAGTTGGCCGCCACCCCGGGCGAGGTCGGCGGCGAAGTTCTCCATGCCGCGGACCAGACTCTCGCCCTGACTCGACATTGCTTCCCTCAGGGCCTCAGGATTTGAGGCCAGGAAGTTTGAGGGCGACAGGGCGTCGGTCAGCATTCGGGTAAAGAATTCAACCCGACGCCGGCTCATCGGGTCCACGTCGCCGGCGCGGGCAACGAGTCCGTTCATCCAGTCGGAGGTGATCAGGTAGGACTGCTTGATGACGTCGAAGACAGGGTTGTCGGTCCAGTCGGGCGCATTGAACCGCTTGTCACCCTTCCCAGGGGTCGCAACCGGCTCGGCGGCCTCGCCCATCGCGCGGCGGGCGGCGAAGTGCCAAAGATCGACATAGCGCGTCCAGAGGTCGCCCTGGGCCTGCAGCACGGCGTCGGGCCGTCCGGCGAGGCTGGACATCACCTTGGCCATTGCGGGGCCGACATGGAAGGGATCCGCGTCGATCCCAGGGGCCTTGTCCGCCTGGCGGAGGGCGGATTCGGCGATGACACCCTGGGCGGTCATGGCCGCCCTTGCGAGGTTTCTGGACAGCGACTCGATGGCCTCCAGCCCGGCGGGACCTGCCGCCGCTGAGAATGCAGCGGCAAATTCCGGGCCCTGGCCCGGTGTTGGCGGGGGCTCCTGGGTTACGGAGGCCTGTTCGGGGGCGACGGCCTCCGCCTTGGCAGCGGGTTTGCGCTTCGGCGGGCTTCGGCGGGGGGACGCACCGCCCGTCGAAACCTTTGTGTCCTTACCAGCCATGTTCCTGCCTCCATCTCCCCGCAGGGAGGTTCCCGGGCTTTCTAAGAAGGCGATGATGCCATAATACCGAGGCAATCATGAAGACCTTCCCGGCCCACCTTGCGATTCCTGTCCGCGGCCTCCTGGGGACGCCTCTGGCACTGGCCTTGCTGGCGAGCGGTTGTGCATCCCGGCCGGCCGCAGGCCCACCGCCAACAGCGGCCACGACAGAGGCCCGGGCGTTTGCCGCGGAAGCGAAGGCCTATCCCCGTTTCTCTGACATTCCCGTCCTGCCCGTGGATGAGCGCCCGCTTGCAGCCTGGGGTCTGGCGGCTGGCGAGGTGCTGGCGGAGGGCGCGGCTCTTGAGAGGGACGGCGCAGAGAACACCTGGACCCTCCGGCAGACCGAGGCCTTCGCGGCCCAGACGACGGAAGCGAGTGGGCCTGCCGCACCAACCGTGTCTGCGACAGCCGCAGCCGACGCCTTCGCCGCCGATATGCGCAAGCGAGCTACACCGCCCCCGCCGCCCCTTCGATAGGGCCAGCGGGGGCCAGGACTTCAAACCGCTTGGCGGCCTTCGGAGCGAAGGTTATGCCAGGCCCGGAGAGGCTCCCATTTTGCCGTCCTGAGTGCGGCCAGAGCAAACATGACACCCGAGTTTCACCGCATCCGCCGTCTCCCGCCTTACGTCTTCGAGGAGGTGAACCGCATCAAGGCCCGCCTGCGCGCCGAGGGTGTGGACATCATCGACTTCGGCATGGGCAATCCCGACATGCCGACGCCCAAGCATATCGTCGACAAACTGGTTGAAACCGCCCGGGATCCCAAGGCGGGCCGTTACTCGGCGTCGAAGGGCATCATCGGGCTTCGCCGGGCCATGGCTGGCTATTACGAGCGCCGCTTCGGGGTGCAACTCGACCCGGACACCGAGGTAATCGCGACCCTGGGCTCCAAGGAAGGCTTTGCGAACCTTGCCCAGGCCCTGACGGCACCGGGCGATGTGATCATCTGCCCCAATCCTGCCTACCCCATCCACGCTTACGGCTTCATCATGGCGGGGGGCGTCATCCGCCATGTCCCGGCCGTGTCGCCCGAGGAGTACCTGGCCGGCATCAGCCGGGCAGTGAAGCACTCCGCTCCGCCACCTTCCGTGCTGATCCTGTCCTACCCGTCGAACCCGACCGCGCAGTGGGTGGACCTGGACTTCTACAAGGAGGCCGTGGCCCTGGCCCGCCGACACGACATGCTGGTGCTGTCTGACATCGCCTATTCGGAAATCTACTTCGATGACAATCCACCGCCGTCGGTGCTTCAGGTGCCGGGTGCCAAGGACATAGCGGTTGAGGTGAACTCCCTGTCCAAGACCTACGCCATGGCCGGCTGGCGGGTCGGTATGGTGGTGGGTAATGCCCGGATCTGCGCGGCCCTGGCGAGGGTGAAATCCTACCTCGACTACGGCGCCTATACGCCGATCCAGGTGGCCGCCGCCGCCGCCCTCAACGGACCCCAGGACTGCGTCGATGAGATCCGCGCCATCTACCAGGGCCGGCGCGACACCCTGGTAAAGTCGATGAAGCAGGCGGGCTGGGACATTCCCGCCCCCCCAGCCTCCATGTTCGCCTGGGCGCCCCTGCCGGAGGCCTACCGTTCGGCTGGGTCCATGCTGTTCTCCAAACTGCTCATCGAGGAGGCCGGCGTCGCCGTGGCGCCGGGTGTCGCCTTCGGGGAATACGGAGAGGGCTTCGTGCGCATCGGCCTTGTTGAGAACGAGAACCGCATTCGGCAGGCTGCGCGCAATGTGCGGCGTTTCCTGGCGAACGCCGAGGACATCCTCGGTCGGGCCCAAAATTCAGGATCGAACCCGTGACCAAACCTCAGGAAGTGCGGACCTGGCGCGTCGGCGTCGCGGGCCTTGGGACCGTTGGCGGCGGGCTTCTGGAGTTCCTGGCCTCACGCCCGAATTTTGCCCCGGCAGGGGGAAGGGTCCTGGTCACCGGGGTCTCTGCGCGATCAAGGTCGCGTCCGCGGCCGGTGGACATCTCCCATCTGGCCTGGTTCGACGACCCCGTGGCCCTGGCCCAGTCCCCGGATACGGACATCTTCGTTGAACTCATCGGGGGCTCGGACGGTCCGGCCAAGGCCGCCGTCGAGGCGGCCCTGGGGGCTGGCAAGGCCGTCGTGACCGCGAACAAGGCGCTCATTGCCGAACACGGTGCGGCGCTGGCGACCCTGGCCGAGGCCAAGGGCGTTGCCCTGCTGTTCGAGGCGGCCGTCATGGGGGGCGTTCCGGCGATCAAGACCGTCCGTGAAGCCCTGGTGGGCGAGGAGATCCGCAGCCTGTCGGGCATCCTCAACGGCACATGCAACTATATCCTCACCGAGATGGAAACCTCGGGGTCAGCCTTTTCTGACGTCCTCGCAGACGCCCAGAGGCTGGGCTATGCCGAAGCGGACCCGACCATGGACGTCGGCGGCTTCGACGCCGCCCACAAGATCACCATACTGGCGGCCCTGGCCTTCGGCGGATCCCCCAACTTCGCAGCGGCCGAGGTGGAGGGGATCACCGGCGTCGATCTCCTGGACATCCGGCTTGCAGGCGACCTTGGCTACCGCATCAAGCTGATAGCCTCCGCCGAGCGGGCAGGGGAGGGCGCCCGGGTCCAGGTGCGGCCCTTCCTGGTGCGCAAGACCCATCCCATCGCCCAGGCGGACGGCGCCCTCAACGCCCTGTTCATCGAGGGGGACCGCATCGGGCGCATCTTCCTGCAAGGGCCAGGTGCCGGGGCAGGTCCAACGGCAGCGGCGGTCGCGGCGGACATCGCTGATGTCATGGCCGGAGCCCGGAGGCCCGTCTTCCAGGCGCCAGCCGCAAGCCTGCAACCCTGTTCGCCCTCTGCGGGGTTAGCGGCGGTGGGGCGGGGCTATATCCGGGTCATGGTCCGGGATGAACCCGGCGTCCTGGCCTCGGTTTCGGAGGAGCTGGCCGAGGCCGGCGTCTCGATTGAGAGCTTTCTGCAGAAGCCGCCCGGTGAAACTCCAGGCGTCCCCATTGTCATGACGACCCACGCCGTGGCCGAGTCTGTGCTTGCCGCTGCGGTTGACCGGATCGGCCGGCTGCCCGCAGTTCTTGAGCCGCCCCGTCTGCTGCACATCGCAAGCATCTGAGAATCGCAGATAAATGCGGCGCATTCGCCGTCCGGAGACCCTTGATGACCACTGAGCAACTGGACAGCAGCCTCGTCCTGGACGCGGTCCGCGTCACGGAGATCGCCGCCATTGCCGCCTCCACCCTGGCTGGGCGTGGGGATGAGAAGGCCGCTGACCAGGCGGCCGTGGACGCCATGCGAACGGCCCTGAACGCCCTGGCCATCGACGGCGAGATCGTCATCGGCGAGGGGGAGCGGGACGAGGCGCCCATGCTCTACATCGGCGAGAAGGTCGGCCGGGGCGGCGTCGCCATCGACATCGCCCTGGACCCCCTGGAAGGCACGACCCTGACGGCCAAGGCCATGGCCAATGCCCTGGCAGTGATGGCCTGGGCCCCCAAGGGTACCCTGCTGAATGCCCCCGACACCTACATGGACAAGATCGCCTGCGGGCCGGGTTTCCCCGCCGGCGTGATCGATCTCGACCGCTCGCCTGCGGAGAATGTGCGGGCCCTTGCCGCGGCCAAGGGGGTGCCGGCCGAAGAGATCACCGTCTGTGTCCTCGACCGGCCGCGTCACGCCGAGATCATCGCCTCGATCCGCTCGGTCGGGGCTCGGGTGAGCCTGATCACGGATGGCGACGTCGCAGGCGTCATGCACACCGCCGACCCGGCAACGGGCATCGACCTCTATGTCGGCCAGGGTGGAGCCCCGGAGGGGGTCCTGGCCTGCGCAGCGCTGAAGTGCGTCGGCGGCCAGTTCCAGGGCCGGCTGGTGTTCCGGAACGCTGACGAAAAGGAACGGGCGCGGCGCGTGGGCATCACCGATTTCGACAAGAAGTACGACCTGCATGAAATGGTCCGGGCAGACGCCATCTTCGCTGCCACTGGCGTGACCAAGGGTGCCCTGCTGGACGGCGTCCGCCGGGAGGGCGGGCAGATCTTGACCCACAGCCTGGTCATGGTCTCCTCCACACAGACGGTCCGAGAAGTCCGCCTCCGGCGTCCGGCCTGATATCGATGACCCTGGCGGAAGGTCCCTTTCTCGGGGTCGGCCGCTCGGTCAGCGGACGGGCCTGGGCGGCGCGCCCTGCGGCTCCCGAACTGGTCCGCCGACACCAGAACGCCCTGGGCCTCAGCGAGCCCCTGGCCCGGGCCCTGGCGTCCCGCGGCGTCGGTCCTGACGAAGGCGAGGTCTTCCTCAATCCCACGCTCAAGGCCCTCTTCCCCGACCCCTCTTCCTTCCGTGACATGGACAGGGCGGCGGAAATCCTCGTCGACGCCCTGGAGCGCGGGCGCTCCATGGTCGTCTTCGCCGACTACGACGTCGATGGTGCGGCCAGCGCTGCCCAGGTGGTGCGCTGGATGCGTGCCATGGGCCGGGAGGTTCCGATCTACATCCCCGACCGGGTCAAGGAGGGCTATGGCCCCAATCCGGTCGTCTTCCGCGCCCTGAAGGACCAGGGTGCCGAGATCGTCATCACCCTGGACTGCGGGGCGGCAGCCCAGGATGCCCTGGCCACCGCCCGGGAGATCGGCCTCGACGTGGTGGTCATCGACCATCACCTCATGCGCCCCGGCGAAATTCCCCCCGCCGCCGCCCTCGTGAACCCCAACCGGCCAGACGACAACTCGGGGCAGGGGATGCTCGCCGCCGCCGGCGTGGCCTTCGTCCTGCTCGCGGCCCTGAACCGGGAGGCCCGCCGGCGGGGCTTGTTCGCCACCCGGCCAGAGCCGGACCTGCGACAATGGCTCGACCTCGCTGCCCTGGGCGCGGTGTGCGACGTGACCGCCCTGACCGGGTTCAATCGGGCGATCACCGCCCAGGGGCTCAAGGTGATGTCCCGCTGGGCCAATCCCGGGCTGAAGGCCCTGGCGGATGTCGGCAAAATCAGCGGGACGGCCACCACATTCCACGCCGGCTTCATCCTGGGCCCCCGGATCAACGCCGGCGGCCGGATCGGGCGTTCGGACCTGGGCGCCCGGCTCCTGTCCACAGATGACCCCGACGAGGCGGCCGCCCTGGCGGCTGAGCTGGACGAGCTCAACGGCCAGCGCAAGGCCGTGGAACAGGCGGTGATCGACGAGGCCGTCGCCAGGATCGAGGCCGACCCGCACATCGCGGAGGCTCCGGTCCTTGTGGTCTCGGCCCCAGGCTGGGCGCCAGGCGTCATCGGCATCGTGGCGGGGCGCCTGCGAGAGCGCTACCGCAGGCCGGCCATCGTGATCGGCCTTGATCTGGCAGCCGGCGTCGGCAAGGGCTCCGGACGTTCCCAGCCGGGCGTGAACCTGGGCGCCGCCGTGCAGGCGGCCTTCGATGAGGGCCTCCTCCTGTCGGGAGGCGGGCACGCCATGGCGGCGGGGCTCTCAATCCGCCCGGAGCGCATAGCCGAGTTTACCGACTTCCTCGCCATGCGCCTTGGCGAGGACCAGGCCCGGGCGGCCGAGGCCGACGTCCTGGAGATCGACGCCCTCATCACCCCCAAAGGGGCCGATCGCTCGCTGCTGGACGCCTTTGCACGGCTGGCACCCTTTGGGCCCGGTAACCCCGAACCGGTCTTTGCAGCCGCCTCCGTGCGCGTCGAGCGCCCCATGGTCATGCGCGGCGGCCATGTGCGGGCCACGCTCACGGACTCCGCGGGGGGACGCCTGAAGGCGGTCGCCTGGCGGGCGGAGGAGACCCCGCTTGGCCAACTCCTCCAGGGAGGCGGCGTCCTCCACCTGGCGGGCCGGTTGCGTCCGGATGACTGGCAGGGCCGCGCTTCGGTCGAGCTCGAGATCGAGGACGCTGCTGATCCGCGCCGGGTCGATGCAGGCTGAACCGGCCCGGGTGGAAAACCCGCCCCCGGCGTCTTGCACGCCCCCGGGAAGGCGGATATAGACGCCGCTCCCGCGTCCGTGGTCCCTTCGTCTATCGGTTAGGACGCCAGGTTTTCAACCTGGAGAGAGGGGTTCGACTCCCCTAGGGACTGCCACGCAGGGTTGAAATCCTTGTCTTTCTGGGTTTGCCTGGTCGGAGGTCCGGTCTCAGTCCAACCCAGGCGGATAGGTCGGAGACGAGGCCTAGGTGGACCGGCGGCCAGCCAAGGCTTGGCCCAGGTCGGTATCCACGGCTGACGCCAGAAGGCGTAACCCCGGACGCAACCCAGTCATTCGCAGTGGACCCGACGTTTCGACCGACAGGTCCGGCGGCGCAGGGCTCGGACCTTGGTGCCTTGCATATCCTGCGAATTGTGGACACTCTGATCCCAACTAGCTGGCCTAAGCCACTAACAGGAGGAAACGAAAACAATGTCCAGGCGCATGCACCTCTATGCCAGCTCGGCTCTGGCGATCACCCTTGGCCTCGGTATGGCAACCCAGGCAACCGCCCAAGCCGCGGCCAAGGTTTC
>JBMOEP010000058.1:0-8845 GCA_049314675.1 Phenylobacterium sp. | reverse complement strand
CGGGTGGGGCCTGCCCGCCTTTGTCCTTGTGAAGATCCTCAAGCCTGCCTTTTTCGCCCGGCAGGACACGCGCGCGCCGATGATCTTCGCCCTGATCTCGGTCGGGGTGAACATCGCCCTCGGCGTGGCCCTGTTCCACACCCTTGGCTATATTGGCCTTGCGGCGGCAACCAGCATCGCCACCTGGATTACCGTGGCCCAGATGGGCGTCGCCCTGCACCGCCGGAAATCCTATTCGCCCTCGGCCGGAGCCTGGGCGCGTCTCGCCCGGATCGGGCTCGCAGCGGCCGGCATGGGCGCCTTCCTCGCCTTTGCCGCCAGCCGCCGGCCGGAACTTGAGGGCCTCCTGGGCGACGTCTCCCTAGCCGGGCTTCACGCCAAGGAACTGACCGTCCTGGCGGTCTGCCTCGCCGGCGCCGTCGTCTACGGGGTCTTGTTATTCGCCCTCGGCGGGCTGACCCGGGCGGAGATCCGCGCCGCCCTGCGCCGGCGGGCCGGGGCCTCGCCCGGTGAGCCGGACTTGTCCTGAGGCCGGTTCGGCGCTATGCGCGCCCCATGTTCCGGAAGTCCGAACCGAACTTGCGATGGCGCTGCGGCTGACCCGCCGTCTCTTCGTATGCCTTCCTTCCGGAGCCCTGAGCCTCCATGACCGATACACCTCCCCCCGCCTATTCCGGCCCGTCCCGCGTCCTGTCCGGCGTCCAGCCGACAGGGGCCCTGCACCTGGGCAACTATCTCGGCGCCCTGGTGAAGTTCACCCGGCTGCAGCATGAGATGGAGACCTTCATCTTCGTCGCCGACCTGCACGCCATCACCCAATGGCAGGACCCGAAGAAGCTGAAGGACCAGGTGCGGGAGATCGCCGCCGCCTACCTGGCCTCGGGCCTCGACCCGAAGGTCGCCACCATCTTCCCGCAGTCGGCGGTGCCCGCCCACGCCGAGCTCGCCTGGGTGTTCAACTGCGTCGCCCGCCTGGGCTGGCTCGACCGCATGACCCAGTTCAAGGACAAGGCGGGCAAGCACAAAGAACGCGAGAGCGTCGGCCTCTACACCTATCCGGTGCTCCAGGCCGCCGACATCCTGCTCTACCGGGCCACCCACGTGCCGGTCGGCGAGGACCAGCGCCAGCATCTGGAGCTGACCCGGGACATTGCCGCCAAGTTCAACCACGACTTTGGCGTTCCCGGCTTCTTCCCCCTGCCGGAGGCGGTGGTAGAGGGGCCGGGTGCCCGGATCATGTCCCTGCGCGATGGCGCGGCCAAGATGTCCAAGTCCGATCCCTCGGACTATTCGCGGATCAACCTCACTGACGACGCCGACGCCATCGTCCAGAAGATCCGCAAGGCCCGGACCGATCCCGAGCCCCTGCCGGAGACCCTGGCCGAACTGGCCAACCGGCCCGAGGCCCTCAACCTGGTGGGCATCTACGCCGCCCTCGAGGGGCGCACCTCCGCCGGGGTGCTGACCGAGTTCGCCGGCCAGGGCTTCGGGGCCTTCAAGCCGCGCCTCGCCGACCTGGCGGTGGCGAAGCTGGGACCCGTGGGCGAGGCCATGCGCCGGTTCCTCGCCGACCCCGCCGAGATCGACCGCATCCTCAGTGCCGGCGCGGACCGGGCGCGGGAGGTCGGCGCGCCGGTCCTGGCCGAGGTCAAGGCCACGGTCGGCTACTGGGCGGGCTGAGAGGCCTTGCCTCCCCAGCGGCCAGGGGCCACGGTCCGGACATGAGCCCGACCCCTGAGCGCTCGCGCAAGTTCCTGGTGATCGCCGACGGCAGCGCCGAGTTCGGAGCTGCCCTCCGCTTCGCCTGTCGCCGGGCCCGGTCGACCGGCGGCACGGTGGCGGTGCTCCAGGTCCTCGCCCCCGCCGTCTTCGAGCACTGGTCCGGCGTGCGGGACGAGATCGAGCGCCAGGCCCGCGAGTCGGCGCTCGAGGCCGCGGCGGCCTTCACCCCCCTGGTCCGGGCCGAAACCGGCCGCGATCCTGAAGTGATCCTGGTGCGGGCCGACGACACCCGCGACGCCTTGCGTAAGGCCATCAGCGCGGACAAGGACATCAAGATCCTGGTCCTGGCAGCGGCCACCGGCGGCCGCAGCCCGGGCCCCCTGGTCGCCTCCATCGCCCGCGAAGGCGTCCGCTGGGGCGGCCGAAACCTTCCTGTCACCATCGTTCCCGGCGATCTGTCTGACGCCGAGATCGATGATCTCGCCTGACCCCGGCAAGGGAGCCCGAGCATGACCCCGCCTGACGCCAGTCGCGTCCTGATGGACCGGATCCAGTCGCGAAGCGCCATCGTCGGCGTGATCGGGCTTGGCTATGTGGGCCTGCCCCTCGCCCTGGCCGCAGTAGAGGCCGGCTTCAAGGTCCTGGGATTCGACATCAATCCCTCCCGGGTGGAGGCCATCTGCGCCGGTCGCCAGGTCATCAACTATCTCGACCTGGCCCTGATGCGGACCGCCCTGGACGCTGGTCAGTTCTCGGCGACCACCGACTTCAGCCGACTTTCCGAGGCGGATGCCGTCATCATCTGCGTTCCGACCCCGGTGACCCGCAACCGGGACCCGGACCTGTCCTATGTCCGTGCCAGCGCCGCCTCGGCCGCCGCCGCCCTGCGTCCTGGCCAACTGGTCGTCCTGGAGTCGACGACCTGGCCGGGCACGACGGACGAGGTGGTCCGTCCCCTTCTGGAGGCCGGAGGCCTGCAGGTGGGGCGCGAGGTCTTCCTGGCCTTCTCGCCCGAGCGCGAGGACCCGGGTAATGCGCACTTCGGCACCCGGACCATCCCCAAGGTGGTGGGGGCAGACGACCCCAACTCCCGGGCCCTGGCCGTGGCCCTCTACGAGGCCATGATCACCCAGGTGGTGCCGGTGTCCAGCGCCGCCGCCGCCGAGGCCGCCAAGCTGACCGAGAACATCTTCCGCTCGGTGAACATCGCCCTCGTGAACGAGCTGAAGCTGGTCTACGACGCCATGGGTATCGACGTCTGGGAGGTGATCGACGCCGCCGCCACCAAGCCCTTCGGCTACATGCCCTTCTATCCGGGGCCGGGCCTGGGCGGGCACTGTATCCCGGTGGATCCCTTCTACCTGACCTGGCGGGCCCGGGAATTCGGGATGGAGACCCGCTTCATCGAGCTGGCAGGACAGATCAACACCGCCATGCCCGGCCTGGTGGTCGACCGCCTGGCCCGCGCCCTCAGCGACCATCTGGCCAGGGCCCTCAAGGGCGCCCGCATCCTGCTGATCGGCGCCGCCTACAAGAAGAACGTGGACGACACCCGGGAGTCGCCGTCCCTGGTGCTGATCGAGGCCATCGAGGCCCGGGGCGCGTCCTGCGACTTCCATGACCCGCTGATCGCCCAGATCCCGCCCACACGGGAGCATCCGGGCCTGGCCGGGCGGCGGTCCGTCGACCTGACGCGCGAGGCGCTGGCCGGCTACGACGCCGTCCTCATCGCCACCGACCATGACGCCGTGGACTACGCCCTGGTCTCCGACGCCGCCCGCCTGGTGGTGGATACCCGCAACGCCATGGCCCGGCGCGGCCTGCCCGGCGAGCGAGTGGTCAAGGCCTGACCGTCTCCCGGCGCGTCCTGCGCTGGACACCGGCGGGCCTAGCCCCCTAGATGCGCGCCATGGCTGGCAAGACCCTTTACGACAAGATCTGGGATGCGCACCTCGTCGCCGAACAGGACGGCGAGGCGATCCTCTACATCGACCTGCACCTGATCCACGAGGTGACGACGCCTCAGGCCTTTGCCGGCCTGCGCGCCAACCGGCGGAAGGTCCGGCGCCCCGACCGGACCCTGGCCGTGGCCGACCACAACATCCCCACCGAGGGTCAGGGCCTGGGCGTGGGCGCCGTCGCTGACGAAGAGGCGCGCCTGCAACTCGCCACCCTCGAGCGCAATGTCGCCGAAAACGGCATCGAATTCTTCCCCATGGGGGACATCCGCAACGGCATCGTCCACGTGGTCGGGCCCGAGCAGGGCCGCACCCAGCCGGGCATGACCATCGTCTGCGGGGACTCCCACACGTCCACCCACGGTGCCTTCGGGGCCCTGGCGCACGGCATTGGCACCTCTGAGGTCGAGCATGTCCTGGCCACCCAGACCCTGCGCCAGAAGAAGGCCAGGAACCTGCGGGTGGTGATTGAGGGGGCTCCCGCCCCCGGCATAGGCGCCAAGGACTTCGCCCTTGCCGTGATCGGCGAGATCGGTACGGCGGGCGGCACGGGCTATGTCATCGAGTACGCTGGCGACGCCGTCCGCGCCCTGTCCATGGAGGGCCGAATGACCCTCTGCAACCTGACCATCGAGGGCGGTGCCCGGGCGGGGCTGGTGGCGCCGGACGAGACCACCTTCGACTATCTGCGCGGCCGTGCCTCGGTCCCCAAGGGCGGTGCCTGGGACATCGCCCTGGCCAGCTGGAAGACCCTGTTCTCCGATCCCGACGCCGTCTTCGACCGGGAGGTCCGGATCGATGCCTCGGCCATCGCCCCCCTGGTCACCTGGGGCACCAGCCCTGAGGACGTGGTCCCGGTGACCGGCGTCGCGCCCTCGCCCGAGGCCTTCCCCAACCCGGACAAGCGGGCCGCCGTCGTCCGAGCTCTTGAGTACATGGGCCTGGAGGCTGGACAGCCCATCGCCTCGGCCAAGGTCGACGTGGTCTTCATCGGTTCCTGCACCAACAGCCGGATCGAGGACCTTCGCACCGCCGCCGACATCGTACGGGGCCGCTCGGTGGCGCCTGGCGTGCGGGCCATGGTCGTCCCGGGCTCCGGCCTCGTGAAGGCCCAGGCCGAGGAAGAGGGTCTGGACGAGATCTTCCGCGCCGCTGGCTTCGACTGGCGCGAGCCAGGCTGCTCCATGTGCCTGGGCATGAACCCCGACCGCCTGGCGCCCGGCGAGCGCTGCGCCTCCACCTCCAACCGCAACTTCGAGGGCCGGCAGGGCCGGGGTGGACGCACCCACCTGATGAGCCCGGCCATGGCCGCCGCCGCCGCCCTCGCTGGCCACATCGCCGATGTCCGGGACTATCTGCGATGATCCTCGGCCTGGACCATGTGGTCGTCCCGGTGGACGACGTAGAGGACGCCGCCGCCCGCTACGGCGTCTTCCTGGGCCGGGAGCCGGCCTGGGAGGGCCGGGTCGACGGCGTCCCCGCCAGCGTCTTCGTGCTGGCCAACACCACCCTGTGCCTGCGGGCCCGTCGCGAGGACGACCCCGGCGAACTCATCGTCCTGAAGGTCGGCGACCTGGATGCCGCCGTGCGCCTTGCTGGACGCCGGGGCCTGCCCGCCCTGGGCGAGGAGACAACCTTTGGCGACCGCCGTCTGGTCCGCCTGGACCCCGCCGCGGCGGGCGGCCTCAACCTGGCCCTCGTCTCAGGCGATGGCCCCAGCCTGTCGGCACCTCTCGTATCCGAGGCCTCCGCCGTCAGCGCCCTGGACCATGTGGTCATCACCGCCCGGTCGGGGGACCGCGCCCTGGCGCTCTGGGGTGCTCGGCTCGGCCTCGACCTGAGGCTCGACCGGTCCAATCCCGCCTGGGGCGCCCGGCAGATGTTCTTCGCCTGCGGAGGCCTGGTCATGGAGGTCGTCCTGAGGCTCGGAGAGGCCGAGACGACGGATCAGCCCGATGCGTTCAACGGCCTGGCCTGGGGCGCCGCCGACGCCGACGCCGTCCAGGGCCGCCTATCCGGCCTCGGCTTCGACGTCTCGGAGGTCCGCAACGGCCGCAAGCCCGGGACCCGCATCTTCACCCTCCGCGAGGGCGTGCCCTTCTCGCCCACCGTGGTGCTGCAACAGAATGCCGGAGGGGCTGGAGCGGACGGATGAAAGCCTTCACCAGACTGGACGCCCGGGCCGCCCCCCTGCCCATGGCCAATATCGACACCGACCAGATCATCCCCAAGCAGTTCCTCAAGACCGTGGAGCGCGAGGGCCTGTCCCGGGGGCTGTTCTATGACCTGCGCTTTGACGGCGACGGGGGGCCGCGCCCGGACTTCGTGCTCAACCGACCCGAATACGCCGGCGCCGGCGTCCTGGTCACCGGCGACAACTTCGGCTGTGGTTCCAGCCGCGAGCACGCCCCCTGGGCCCTGATGGACTTCGGCATAACCTGCGTCATCGCCTCGTCCTTCGCCGACATCTTCTACAATAACTGCTTCCAGAACGGCCTGCTGCCGGTGGTGCTGACCCCGGACGAGGTCCAGGACCTGATGGGCGAGTGCCAGGGCGGCAACCACATGGTCAGCGTCGACCTGGAGGCCCAGACCGTGACCTCGCCCTCCGGCAAGGTCTTTGCTTTCGAGATCGATGGGTCCCGCAAGACCAAGATGCTGAACGGCCTCGACGCCATCGGCGAGACCCTGTCGGCCGCCACCGACATCGACGCCTGGGAAGCGGGCCGCACCCTGACCCATCCCTGGCTCGAGCGCGCCGGCTGATCCCCGCCCCCCAATTCCCCCGAAGAGTTTCCGAATGACCGACCTCCTCCTCCTGCCGGGCGACGGCATTGGCCCCGAAGTCACCGCCCAGGCCCGCCGGGTCGCCGAAGCGGTCGCCCCGGACCTGTCCATCGCCGAGGCCCTGTTCGGTGGCTGCAGTTTCGATGCGCACGGAACGCCCCTGACGGACGAGACCCTGTCCGCCGCCAAGGCCGCCCGCGCCGTTCTGATGGGCGCCGTCGGCGGCCCCCAGTGGGCCGGCGCCCCCCGCGACCGGCGGCCCGAGGCGGGGCTCCTCAACCTGCGGGCCGGCATGCAGGTCTACGCCAACCTCCGGCCCGCCCTCTGCTTCCCGGCCCTGGCCGACGCCTCCAGCCTCAAGCGCCACCTGGTGGAGGGACTGGACTTTATGATCGTCCGTGAACTGACGGGCGGTATCTACTTTGGGACGCCCCGGTTCATCGAGGACCTGCCCGGTGGGGGCAGGCGGGCGGTGGATACCCAGGTCTACACCACCGCCGAGATCGAGCGGGTGGCTCGGGTGGCCTTCCAGCTGGCCCGGGGCCGGCGCAACCTGGTCCATTCGGCCGAGAAGTCCAACGTCATGGATTCCGGCCTGCTCTGGCGCCAGGTCGTGACTGACCTCCACGCCCGGGAGTTCCCGGACGTCCGCCTCGAGCACATCCTGGCCGACAACGCCGCCATGCAGATCGTCCGCGATCCGCGCCAGTTCGATGTCCTGGTCACGGACAACCTGTTCGGCGACATCCTGTCCGACGCCGCCGCCATGCTGACGGGCTCTCTGGGCATGCTGCCCTCGGCGGCCCTGGGCGACCCAGGTCGGCCCGGCCTCTACGAGCCCATCCATGGCTCAGCACCGGACATCGCCGGCCAGGGCCTGGCCAATCCCCTGGCCTCCATCCTGTCGCTGGAGATGGCCTTCCGCTGGTCCCTGGGCCGCCCGGAGGCCGCTGATCGCATCCTGGCCGCCGTAGTCCGCGCCCTGGACGCCGGTGCCCGCACCCGGGACCTGGGCGGAAGCCTGACCACCGTTCAGATGGGCGATGCGGTGCTCGACGCTCTCTGAGCCGTCAGGCGCGCCGGTACTCCAGGGTCGATCCGTCCTGGAGGCGGCCCTTCAGCCCTGTCCAGACGCCAGCCCGGTCATACCAGTTGTCGATCTCGGCCTCACCGCGAAGGGCCCAGACCTGGCCCTCCACCGTCCGTCCGTCCGCCAGAGTCACGGGCCGCAGGCCCTTCTGCGTGGCCGTGATGCGCAGGAGGCCACCCTCCTGGGGATTGAAGAGGCGACCGCCCAGGACCTTCGGGTTCCAGTGGGTGAGGGGGGAAGTTCCAGCGGGCGCCAGGACCTCGCGGCGGCCGGTACGAATGCGCACCCCCTCCGGGGTCCTCCGGGCTGAGACCTTCCGGTCCCCGGCGGTGGCGTCGGTCACCGTCTCCAGGCTCTCGAACTGCCCGTTCGCCCAGACCTCCCGGGCCGTATGCCGGTAGCGGTAGACGGTGACCGAGCCGAGCTTCACGGCCATGTCGACCTCGGTCGAGACCGTGGGGGCATTCGCGTCGCCGGAGAAGGTCATGCGGTGCTCGCCGACCCGCTCGCCATTGCGCAGGACGGCGAAGACCAGCTTCCTGTTTGCAGGTGTGGCAGCAAGAAGGGGCGTGGGCACCGCGAGTAGGACGCCGGCGCTCAGGAGAGTGCGCCGCGTCGGCTCTGAATGCGTCATGCAGCGGCCTTTCGCAGGGTTCAGTTCGGGGCACCCAGTGCCCGAATTGATCTCGACTATATGGGATTCCAGTGAAGTTTCCGCAACGCGGCAAAGGCCCTCGCCTTGCGCCCCGGGCGCGCCGGGCGTAGGGGGACCGTCCGTTCTATGAAGGAGAGACAAAGGTGGGCTATCGCGTCGCCGTCGTCGGGGCCACGGGTAATGTGGGCCGCGAAATGCTGAATATCCTCGAGGAAGTCGAATTCCCCGTGGATGCAATTCACGCGATCGCCAGCCGTAAATCCATTGGCGTCGAAGTCTCCTTCGGCGACCGGATCCTGAAGTGCAAGGACGTCGAGCAGTTCGACTTCTCCACTGTGGACCTGGTACTGATGAGCGTGTCGGGGACCTTTTCCAAGGAATGGGCGCCGAAGATCGGTGCCGCCGGCCCCATCGTCATCGACAATTCCTCGGCCTGGCGGATGGACCCCGACGTGCCCCTCGTCGTGCCCGAGGTGAACCCCGACGACGTCGAGTGGGCGGACCGCAAGAACATCATTGCCAACCCCAACTGCACCACCACCCAGCTGGTGGTGGCCCTGAAGCCCCAGCACGACCGGGCCCGGATCAAGCGGGTGGTGGTCTCGACCTACCAGTCGGTCTCCGGCGCGGGCA
>JBMOEP010000057.1:0-8848 GCA_049314675.1 Phenylobacterium sp. | reverse complement strand
AAGGACTCCAGCGCGAGTCCCTGGGACGACGGAAGGACCGTGACCTGGGCGAATTGCCGCCTCAGGGGCGCGCCCTTGGCTGGCCCCAGGGCGGTGACGACTGTCATACGGTCGCCGACAACCGGATCCTCGAGGCGGATAATGCGTGTCGCACCCGCCACCGCGCTCTTCAGGGCCGCAGGGCCGCCAGCCTCATCGCGCACCACCCGCACCAGCGGTGTCTGGGGCGAAGGGGCCCGTCCGAGGGTGACGGTCCAGTCTGCACCGGCCGAGTCCGCCCGAAAGGGTGTGCCCGGAGGCGCTTCGATCCGCACTGCGGCGTAGTCAGGCCCCCGGTAGGCTTCGGCCGAAGTCATCTGCCTCAGTCCGCGGGGTAGGGTCGAGATGTCCAGGCTGGCGGGCACATCGAAAACGACCCAGATGGCCCCACCACGCCGGAAGACGGCGGCCCCCGCGGGGTTGGCGAAGGGAAAGGTGAGAGTCGCCTGTCCCTGGCCGAGGGCGATATCCGCCTTGACGATCCCGCCCTTCGGAAGCGGATCGGGCCGATCGATAAGCTCAGGAGCCGCCTCGGCGACGGACGCCTGTTCAGGCCCAGGGCCTTCCGCGGCGGGATCAGCAGGTTCGGGCCGGGATGTCAGGTTAACCCACACCGAACCGTCAGCGACGCCCGACTTCATGTCGGCGTCCTTGGAAAGGGTCAGGACCAGCTGGGTGCGCCCGCCGGCCTGGGCGATGCGCACCGCTTCGATCCACCGGGGCGGTGAGGTGCGGAACCGAGAGAGATCCGGGCGTGTCGCAGCCGGGAAGGTCACAGTGAGTACGGTGCCCTCGCGCCGGGTCGAAACCCCGGGACCGAAGTCAAGTCGGGTGAAGTCAGAGGCCTCGCCGACCCGGACAGCCTGAGATGCAGCCGTGGGTGCCGCACCGATCGGGGTGGCAACCGACGCGACGATCGCTATTGCGGCGACGCTGGATCCGAGTGAACGGCGCAGGGACATGGATCAGGCTGGACCCGGCTGGGCCGGTGCCGGCGCCGCCGCCCGGGCACCCGCCGGTGGAGTCGCGCCAGCGGGCGCGGGAGCTGCCCCGGAGTCGGCAGCCGCGGTACGGACCGAATTGAAGCGGTTGGCGAGGGACTCGGTCAGCTTCTTGGCTTCTGCTGGCGGCATCTGTGCCAGGATGAGGGCCAGGGACTTTTCCTTCAGCTTGGCGGCGATGGGAAGTCGAACGGAGTCACTGAGCAGGACCATGCGGGGCGCAGCGTCCTTGGGCTTCATGGCCTCGAACACCTTGACCATCCGGCCCACTTCGGCGGCCTCCTGGTCGTCAGCGACCTTGAGTAAGCCCTTGATGTCGGACTTGAGGCCGTTGAGGGTTTTGACCTTGGCGTCGAGCTTGGTCTCGGCAGCGGCCAGGAGTGCGATCTGCGTGCTGAGATCCGACTCCCGCTGGTCAAGCTGACCCCGGCGGGTTCCAAGGCTCTGCAGGACCTGCAGCTCGGCCGGTGAAAGGCCAGCCTCCTTTGCGAGCTCTGCCGCTGTCGGAGCACACACCAGGGGCTTCGGGGCAGGTGCCGCCGCAGCGATCTGGGTGGGATCAGCGGGCGAGCCCTCTGAAGGCTTGGCGGCTGGAGACTTGGCCCCGGCCGTCCCCGCCTTGCCCCCGGCCTGGGCCGTAACGTCCTGGGCGAAGGCACGGGCCCCGGAAAACAGATCCGGAGCGCCCTTGGCGCCCGCCAGCGCATTGAGCGCCAGAACCCCGCCGGCGGCGACCCCCACGAGGGGAAGGATCCTGGGAAAGCGGCTCATCGACTCGCTCCGGCGAAGGCGGACCGCGCGGGACTCTCCGGCGAGAGAAACAGGTCGTCCTCAAATTCGGGACGCCGGCGTATGCCGACGGCAGCCCGGCGCGGCGGCGCCGTCGGCAGGTCCGCATCGCGGCCCCGGGCGCGGGCCTCACGGCTCTGAGCGAGCAGGGAGCCGAGGTTCCGGCTCAGGCGCTCGATGTCGGCTTCCGAAACTTCCGGCTCCCTCGCATCCACGGCCAGGCCCGCCCGGGCACCCGCCTCAAATTGCTGGTCAAGCCGGGCAGCGAGGATTCGAGCGCGTTCAATGCGGCTGACCAGGACTTCGGCCATCTCGTCGCTGGCGGACTTCAGGTCTGCGAGCCCGCGCTCGGCCCGGGCCGCGGCGGTGTCAAGCTCAGCGACCGCCTTTGCGAAGCCCAACTGCCCTTCGCGAAGGACCATGAGACGCTGGTTCAGCCGCCAGCCCATCCAGAGCGCACCACACAGCAAGGCCATGAGCAGGAGATTGAGGGCGATGGAAATCATGACTTGATCATCTCCTTGACGGCGGAACGTGCGACCCCGCTGAGGGGGGCATCCACGCGGACCGCGATCTGGTGGTTTCGACGCCCCATGCGTGCGGTCGTCAGGTACACGGTGCCTGCCCGCAACTCCACCGCCTGGTCTGGTGTGGCGTTTAGCATCAGGGTGTCGCCGACCTTCAGGTTGAGGATGGTCTGGAGCGGAAGCTGCTGTTCGTCGAGAACGGCGCGCACGTCCATCTGGGTGGTCCAGAGTTCCGTGGCCAGGTGGCCTTCCCAGATGTTGTCGCGTCCGAACTTCTCGCCCATGAACTGCTGGAGCAGCATCTTGCGGATGGGCTCGAGCGTCGCATAGGGCAACAGGAGCTCGATACGGCCGCCCCGGTCCTCCATGTCGATCCGTAGCTTGACCAGGATCGCAGCGTTGGCAGGACGGGCAATGGCGGCGAAACGCGGATTTGTCTCCAGCCTGTCGAGTGTGAAGGTGACCGGGGTCAGGGGCTCGAAGGCCAGCTTGGCGTCCCCAAGGACGACCTCCACCATCCGTTGGACCAGCACGCGCTCGATGGTCGTGTAGGGACGCCCCTCAATCCGCATGGCTGCAGTTCCGCGGCGCCCGCCGAGCAGGACATCAACGATCGAGTAGATGAGGTTCGAATCTACGGTCAGCAGCCCGTAGTTCTCGAGCTGCTCGGCCTTGACGACCGCGAGGATGGCCGGAAGCGGAATGGAATTGAGATAGTCCCCGAAACGGATCGAGGAGATGCTGTCCAGGCTGACTTCGACGTTGTCCGAGGTGAAGTTACGAAGCGAGGTCGTCATGTACCGCACCAGGCGGTCGAAGACGATTTCGAGCATCGGCAGGCGCTCGTAGGAGACCAGGGCCGAGTTGATGATGGCGCGGATGCCGCTGCGCGCGCCAGAATCGTCATCTGAAAGATCAAAACCTAGAAGGCTGTCGATCTCATCCTGGTTGAGGATGCGCTCGGCGCCAGCGACGCCGTCCGAGGAGTCACTCCGCCCCCAACCCTCTTCAGCACTCGTTGCGATGTCGTCTGATTCCGCCATGTCGCTTTCTCCAGCCGGGCCAGGCCCTAGCTGATGAGCATCTCCTCGATCAGGACTGAATTCACGCGTGCCGGGGCGATCACCAGGTTGATCCGACGCAGGACCTCCCTGCGGAGCTGGAAGGTTCCCTGTGATCCCTGAAGGTCTTCCGGGCGCAGTTCCCGGAGGAATCCCTGGAACATGTCCTGGATCCGCGGGAGGGCGGGCTGGATCATATCCGCCGCTTCCTGGTTAGGGGCCTCGAGTGTGATCTTGAGCTTCAGGTAGGTCGGACGGCCATCGGCGGCCTGCATGTTCGCGACCATGTTCGGCAGGGTGCAGAAAAAGACACCATCGGGACCCTCGGTGACCACCACGGCAGCGGCGCCTGCGGCACCGTCCTTCTTCTCGCCTTCGCCTTCCTTCTTTTTCTTATCCTTTTCGCCCTTCTCGTCCTTTTTTTCCGCCTTGTCGTCAGCCTTGCCTTCAGCGGCGGGCGGCTTCCGGAAGAACATGAAGTAGGCACCGGCTCCACCGCCTACGAGGACAAGCAAGGCGGCCGCCGCGATGATGATAAGCTTGAGGGGGGGCTTCTTGCCGCCCTCGGGCTTTTCCGCACCTTCAGCGCCTTCCAGATCGACTTCTTCCGGCTCGGACTTCTTGGGGGGCTTGGCCACGGCCGCGACTCCAGAGGGATACCTCCGCAGACCATGGACAAGTTTAGTTAACGATCCGTTTTAACCCCGCGAGGGTTCGGGGAAAAACGACCCGGCAATTTCCGCCGGGGGGCATGAATTAACCATTTTATTCATTGTTTTTATTGATTTTTTGAGTTGGCCCAAGGCTTGCATGGTGAACGTCGGCCTTCAGGGTCGCGAAGATCAGGTGCAGCGAGTCGATGGACAACGCCCTTTACGTCGGACTTTCCCGCCAGATGACGCTCCAGCGCCAGCTGGACATCGTGGCGAACAACATCGCCAATGCAGACACCTCTGGCTTCAAGGCCGAAAAGCCCCTCTTCCGGACGGAGCCAAAGTCTCCGGCGCGTACGGCGGACGGCCCGAAGCCGATCAAATTCGTGATCGACGCCGGGCTCACCCGGGACTTCAGCCAGGGCGCGCTGAGAACTACCAATTCGGCATTCGACCTGGCCATAGACGGGGCCGGGTTCTTCCAGATTCAGACCCCCGAAGGCGAGCGCTACACCCGGGACGGGCACTTCCGCCTCGACGAGACGGGCAGGATCGTCACCCAGGCGGGTCAGGCAGTTCTCGATGCCAGTGGCGCGGAAGTGATCATCGACCCCAAGAAGGGGGCCTTGGAAATCGCCCGCGACGGGTCGATGAGCCAGGGGATTGAACAGGTCGGACGGCTCGGTGTCGTCAATTTCGATTCCCTCTCGGACCTCGAGAAATCCGGCGACAACCAGTTCAGAAACACCTCCAACCAGCAACCCCAACCGGTGCCGGGCTCCCTGCTGCGCCAGGGCATGCTGGAGGGATCCAACGTCAACCCCGTCCTCCAGGTCACCGACATGATCCAGGTGACCCGGGCCTACGAGTCCCTGGCCCGGATGATGGAGTCTACCCAGGAGCTGTCCCGGCGAACCGTCGAGCGGCTCGGACGCGTCGATTAGAAAGGCTGATTTCCCATGCAAGCTCTCCGCACCGCCGCGACCGGCATGTCCGCCCAGCAACTGAACGTCGAGGTGATCTCGAACAACATCGCCAACATGAACACGGTGGGCTTCAAGCGACAGCGCGCCGAGTTCCAGGACCTTCTCTACCAGACGCTTGAACGGGCGGGTTCCCAGTCCTCGGACCAGGGCACTGTCGTCCCCACCGGGCTTCAGGTCGGCGCCGGTGTGAAGGCCGGATCGATCTACCGGATTGTCGAACAAGGTGCGCCGACCCAGACCGGCAACAAACTGGACATGGCCATCCAGGGCCGAGGCTATTTCCAAGTCCTGCTACCGACCAGCGAGATCGCCTACACCCGGGCTGGAAACCTTTCCCTGAATGACCAGGGCCAGTTGGTCACCTCCGAGGGCTACGAGATCCAGCCAGGCATCGTGATCCCGCCGGAAGCCACAGACATCTCCATTTCCAAGTCCGGTCAGGTGCAGATCAAGCAGGCTGGCGCGACCGCCCCGTCCATTGTTGGCAACCTGGAACTGGCGACCTTCGTCAACGAGGCTGGCCTCGAGGCCATCGGCGACAACCTCTACCTCGAGAGCGGGTCCTCAGGCGCCCCGAACCTGAGCGTGCCGGGCGTGGATGGCACAGGGGTCCTGCTGCAGGGGTACACCGAAGCCTCGAACGTGGACGCGGTGTCGGAAGTCACAGCCCTGATCATCGCCCAGAGGGCCTACGAGATGAACTCCAAGGTCATCACCGCCGCCGACCAGATGCTGTCGACGGCCAACCAGGTGAAGAGCTGATCCCATGCGCCGCCTGATCGCCGTCGCCCTCTCCGCCTGCCTGGCCCTGGCCGCCGCGCCGCCTGCGGTCGCCGGCATGGCCGTGAGCCTGAAGTCCGAGACAGTGGACTCCGACGGCATGGTCACCCTGGGCGACCTGTTCGAGGGTGCCGGAGGCGTCGCAGGCGTGCGCGTCGCCGCCCGGCCGGGCCCCAGCGTGGTGCTCGATGCCTCCGCAGTCCAGTCGCTGGCGCATCGCAGCGGCCTGGACTGGGGCAACCCCGATCGCTTGCGTCGCATCATCGTCCGGGCCGGCGAAGCCGGGCCGGCTCCAGTTACGTCCCAGGCCCAGGCCCCGGCTCGCAAGGGCGGGGTGCAGGTCCTAGCCTACACCCGCAGCCTTTCCGCTGGAGAGGAGATCCTGCCGGAGGACCTCGCCTGGACGCGAGTCGCCGTGGCCCCTGCCAACGCCCTTCGTGACGCCGAGGGCGCCATCGGCATGATCGCCCGCCGACCCCTGAGGGAAGGCGCACCGGTCGCGGCTTCGGACATGAGCGCGCCAGTCGTCATCCAGGCTGGCGACCTCGTGACCGTGGTCTACGAAAACGGCGGCGTCTTCCTCTCATTGCAGGTGAAGGCCATGAGCGCCGGCGCCGTGGGCGAGGTGATCTCGCTCCAGAACCTGGCGTCCCGCAAGACCCTGCAAGCCGTTGTCACAGGACCTGGCGAGGCCGCCACGGGTCCCGACGCCGCTGCCGGACGCGCGCCCGCCGCCACCCGTATCGCCCGACGCTGATTTTCTCACGCCAAGGTTTACCCCCATGCGCTTCGCCGCCCTCCTCGTCCTCGCCGCCCTTCCAATGACCGCCTGCACAACGATGCAGGATGCCGTCATCGGGCCCAACCTCAGCCCCACGGCCTATCCGGTCACCCCGCCGGACCGCCGGCCCGACCTGGGAAGGATGCCGTCGGAACCCGAAATCACGCCGGCCTCTGCCAACTCCCTTTGGCGCAGCGGAGCCAGGGCCTTCTTCATCGACCAGAGGGCCAGCCGGATTGGCGACATCGTGACCGTGCAGATCGCGATCAATGACTCCGCGAAGACCTCAAACACGTCGGTCTCGAACCGGAACTCGGCGTCCGATGCCTCCCTGTCCACCATGTTCGGGCTTGAGGACAAGGTTCGCCGGCTACTCCCTCCGGGTAACGACTTCGACAACCTTTCGCCGTTCAAGACCGACTCGACCTTCTCGAACAGCGGCTCCGGGAGCGTGAACCGGGCGGAGGCCATCTCCCTCACGGTGGCCGCCGTTGTCACTGGCATCCTGCCGAACGGCAACCTGATCATCGATGGCACCCAGGAGGTCCGGACCAACGCCGAACTGAGGCAGTTGACGGTCTCGGGGATCATCCGGCCAGAGGACATTTCGTCGAGCAACACCGTCCGGCACACCCAGATCGCCGAGGCGCGGATCGCCTATGGCGGCCGCGGCGACATCTCGGCGGTGCAGAAGACCCCCGCTGGACAGTCGGTGGTGACCCGGCTCTGGCCTTTCTAGGGCCGAGCGGTCAGGCGCGCAGGCCGCCGCTTGCGGACAGGCCGGCACCAAGCGCGGTGAAGGCCGAAGCTGCAATGCCAGCGGCATCCAGCCCGGCCTGGGCATACATGGCCTCCGGCTTGTCATGGTCCTGGAAGACGTCCGGCAGGGTCAGGGTGCGGACCTTCAGGCCCCGGTCCAGGGCACCCCGGGCTGCCAACATCTGAAGCACGAAGGCACCGAAACCTCCGGCTGCGCCCTCCTCCACGGTCAACAGGGCCTCGTGTTCCCGCGCCAGGCGAAGGATCAGGTCCTCATCCAGGGGCTTTGCGAACCGCGCGTCGGCGACAGTGGCCGAAACCCCGCGCGCAGCGAGAAGCTCTGCCGCCTTCAGGCTCTCGCCGAGCCGGGTACCAAAGCTCAGAATGGCCACCGCAGAGCCTTCGCGCACGATACGGCCGCGACCGATCTCGAGGGGTTCCGGTGACTCGGGAATGGCAACGCCAAGCCCCTCGCCCCGGGGATAGCGGAAGGCGGAGGGGCGGTCATCGATGGCGGCAGCCGTCGCGACCATGCGGGTAAGCTCAGCCTCGTCCGAGGCGGCCATCAGCACCATGCCTGGCAGGGCGCCCATGAATCCGATGTCGAAGGACCCGGCATGGGTCGGGCCGTCGGCACCGACCAGCCCGGCCCGGTCGATGGCGAAGCGCACGGGAAGCCTCTGGATCGCCACGTCGTGGACCACCTGGTCGTAGCCGCGCTGGAGGAAGGTCGAGTAGATCGCCGCGAAGGGCTTCATGCCATCGGCCGCGAGCCCCGCGGCGAAGGTCACGGCATGCTGTTCGGCAATGCCGACGTCGAAGGTCCGGTCCGGGAAGCGCTTTCCAAAGAGGTCGAGCCCGGTTCCGGAGGGCATGGCCGCGGTGACGGCGACGATCCGCGGATCGGCCTCGGCCTGTTGGATCAGGGCGTCGGCGAAGACGCGCGTGTAAGAGGGCGGCGCCGGCTGGGCGGGCTTGGCCTGCCGGCCGGTGACCACGTCGAAACGGGCAACGGCATGAAGCTTGTCGTCGGCGCTCTCGGCAGGCGCGTAGCCCTTACCCTTCTGGGTGACCACGTGGACCAGAACCGGCCGGTCGCGGATCTCCCGTGCGTTCTGGAGAATTGAGATCAGGGCATCCATGTCGTGACCGTCGATTGGCCCGATATAGTAGAAGCCGAGTTCCTCGAAGAAGGTGCCGCCGGTCACCATGCCGCGGGCGAACTCCTCCGCCTTGCGGGCGGCTTCCTGCAGGGGGCGCGGCAGGGCGCTGGCCACCGACTTGCCGAGCTTCCTCAGCGACTGGTAGCCGCCGCCGGAGACCAGCCGGGCCATGTAGGCGCTCATGGCGCCCACCGGAGGGGCAATCGACATGTCATTGTCGTTGAGGATCACGGTCAACTGGCCGGTCGTCTCGCAGGCGTTGTTCATCGCCTCATAGGCCATGCCGGCGCTCATCGAGCCGTCGCCGAT
>JBMOEP010000056.1:0-8850 GCA_049314675.1 Phenylobacterium sp. | reverse complement strand
GAGGCCTATGTCGCCCAGATGGGCAAGACCACGGAGCTGATGACTTCCCTGTTCCGAGACGCCTTCAAGCCCTACAGCGCCCGCATGACGGCCGCCGTCGAAAGCGTTCAGTCGGCCCGCTGATCCAGGGGCCTCCGGGCCTTCCGAAACCAAGAGCGGCGCGGTTCCCTCCCGGGGGCCGCGCCGCTTTCGTTTGACTTGCTGCCGCGCCCTGTGGAAGTCCGATCGCCATGCTCCCGACCCTCCGGCAACTCCAGTATTTGAAGCTCCTCGTGGATCATGGTGGCTTCGGAAAGGCGGCTGAGGCTGCCCACGTCACCCAGCCGACCCTGTCGGCGGGCATCCAGGAACTGGAGAAGATCCTCGGCGCGCCCGTGGTCGACCGGGCCCGGTCGGGACTGATCCTCACCGCCGTCGGGGAGGCGTCCCTGGCCAAGGCCCGAATCATCCTCAACGAGGCCGAGGAACTGGTCCAGGCCGCCCGCAGCTCCGGGCAGCCGCTGACTGGCCGGTTCCGGCTGGGGGTGATCCCCACCGTCGCGCCCTTCCTCCTGCCCAGGGCCCTCCCGCTTCTCAAGGCCCGGTTTCCCCAGCTGCGGCTCTATCTGCGCGAGGACCTGACCCAGAGGCTGATCGCAGCCCTGAAGGCGGGTGCCCTCGATGCCGCCCTCATCGCCCTGCCTTTCGACATGACGGGCCTGGACTACGCCCATGTGGCCGATGACGAGATCCTGGCCGCCCTGCCGGCGGGGCATCGTCTGACCGGCCAGGCCCGGACGCGGCCATCTGAGCTTGAGGATGAGGACCTGATCCTGCTGGAGGACGGTCATTGCCTGACGGACCACGCCCTCGCGGCCTGCGGAC
Organism: Phenylobacterium sp.; assembly: GCA_049314675.1. GTDB lineage: Bacteria > Pseudomonadota > Alphaproteobacteria > Caulobacterales > Caulobacteraceae > Phenylobacterium. The sequence goes on along the minus strand of JBMOEP010000056.1, from coordinate 7,986 downwards.
TTCGGCCGCAGCGGAACGGTGAGGCCAGCGCCAGCTTCGCCGCTACCTCCCTGCCGACCCTGGTCCAGATGGTGGGGTCCGGCCTCGGGGTCACCTTCCTGCCCGCCATGGCGGTGGAGGCGGGTGTGACAGACGGGACGACCATCGAGGTCCGCCACCTCCAGGCCGATCGTCCGATCCGCGAGATCGTTGTCGCCTGGCGGTCGGGGTCTATCCGCGGTGCCGAAGGCCACCTCCTCGCGGAGTCGCTGCGCGAGGCTTGATCAGTCCATCAGGCGGCGGGCGAGGTAGACGTAATGTCGCGCCCAGCGCCGTGCATTCAGCTCCGGGTCCGAGTCGTTGGAGTGCCCGCCCAGGGTCTGCTCATAGTAGAGGTAGGGAACCCCGAGGGCCTCGAGCTGCGCCGCGAACTTCCGGGCGTGCCCCGGATGCACCCGGTCATCCCGGGTGTTGGTCGTGATGTAGGCCTCTGGATAGGCGATGCCGGGCCGCAGGTTCTGATAGCCTGAGTACCGGGCGATGAAGGCGGCGTCTGCCGGGACGTCGGGGTCGCCGTACTCACCCACCCAGGAGGCTCCCGCCGACAGCCTGTGATAGCGCAGCATGTCGACCAGGGGGCTCTCGACCACGACGGCGTTCCAGAGCTCGGGGTGCTGGGTCATGGAAACGGTCGTCAGGACCCCGCCGTTCGAGCGTCCGTAAATCCCCAGCCGGCGGGGCGAGGTCAGGCCCCTTGCGGTCATGTCGCGGGCTACGGCGGCAAAGTCGTCGAACGCCAACTGGCGCTTCTCACGCATCACCGACTGGTGCCAGGCGGGGCCGAACTCGCCGCCGCCGCGGATGTTGGCGATGACATAGGCGCCGCCGCGCGCCAGCCACAGCCTGCCCATTTCCGGAAGGTAGATCGGCGGCTTGGCGATCTCGAAGCCCCCATATCCGTACATCAGGGTCGGTGTTGAGCCATCCTTGCGGGCCCCTTTTGGCGAGACCACGAAGTAGGGAATCCGGACGCCGTCGCTCGACGTCGCCCAATACTGGGCGACCTGGGCGCCCTCGGCCGGGAACCGGGGCGGAAGCGAGGCGATTCGCGCCGTCTCCCCGGTGGCTGCATCGACGCGCCAGAGGGAGGGCGGGTCCAGGAACCCTTCGGCCGAGATCATCAGGACATCATCGACGTCGCTCGCCGAGACGATCTGGAAGGTGGCGTCCCTGGGCAGGGACAGGCGCTCTCCAGTCCAGCGGCCGCGGGTCATGTCGAACACCTCAACGGCGCCCTTGACCTCATCCAGGAGGTTGATGGCCACCAGTCCCGCGGTGACCGACACGTCCTGGACCGCCTGCTTCGGCCCGGGGGTGAAGACCCGTTCGGGCGTCCCGGCAGGATCGTTCCGGCGCAGGGCGATGACCGATCCTGAGGACAGACCCTTCCAGTCCGCCTTGAGGATGAAGATCATCCGGCCCTGGGCGGAGCCCTGGTAGGTTGCTTGCAGAGGCAGGGGCAGGCGGATGAGCTTCCCGTCCCGCCAGAGGCTGAATTCCGAGCGGAAGAAGTCCACCGCCCGGTTGATCACCAGGCCCTGGCTGCGCCCGGCCTCGTCGCGCAGGACGCTGGCGGCGACGGAGACATCCGTGGGCTGTCCTCGGAAGATCTCCCGGCTCTCGCCCCGGCGGTTTACCGTCCGCAATATGTAGGGATATCCCGAGGCCGTGGCCTCACCGTCGGCGGCGACCCGGGCGACCGCCAGGGTGTCTGCGTCCAGCCAGTCGACGGTGAGCTTGGAGGCGGGAAACCGGAACCCGCCCTCCACGAAGGCGCGCTGGGCAACGTCGAACTCCCGGATCTCCACGGCATCACCGCCGCCGTCGGACAGCCTCACCAGGCAGAGCCTGGCGGCCGGCGGCAGGCAGGTCGCGCCCTTGAAGATCCAGGGGCGGCCCTCGGCCTTCGAAAGGGCGTCGAGGTCAATAAGGGTCGTCCAGTCCGGACGTCCCGACCGGTAGGCGGCGGCGCTGGAGGTGCGCCAGACGCCCTGCACATGGCCGGCGTCCTGCCAGACATTATCGACCTCGGACCCACGGAGCGAGGGCCAGGCGATACGGTCCGAGGCGGTGAAGATGGCCCGGGCCTCCGCCAGGAAGGGCGCATACCGCCTGTCGGACTCCAGGACGGCCGAGGTCCTGGCATTCTGGCGTGCGACCCACTCGAGGGCGCGAGGCGACTCGATGTCCTCAAGCCAGAGGAAAGGGTCCTCCCCCGCAGGGGCGGCCTGGGGGGCCGGGCCGAGGTTCAGGGCCAGGACGGCGGCGACGAGGCTCAGGGCCCGGGCGAGGGGCCGGAAACGGGTCTTCATGACGCTGTTTAAGCCCGGATTCCCGCGAATGTCGCCAGAAACCCGCCGGGCCGTCGCCCTCCGGAGCTCACGGGTCTATATAGCGCCCCATGGATCGCCCTTTCATCAAGATGAATGGCCTCGGCAACGACTTTATCATCGTTGATGCCCGCCAGGACGGATTCGACCCCGACCCCGGGACGATCCGCCGCCTGGCTGCGCGTTCGGGCGGGATCGGCTGCGACCAGTTCGTGGTCATCGGCAAGGCCCGCGACACCGACGCCACCGTCCGGTTCTGGAATCCCGACGGCGGCGAGGCCGGTGCCTGTGGCAACGCCACCCGCTGCGTGGCCTGGCGACTCCTGGAGGAGTCCGGCGCCGGAGAGGTGCGACTGGAGACCGCCGGTGGCCGGCTTCGGGCCTGGCGCCGGGGGCCGATGCGCGTGGCGGTGGACATGGGCCGACCGCGGCTGAACTGGCGCTCGGTTCCCCTGGCGGGTCCTGCCGACACCCTCGCCGTGCCCGTACCCGAGGCCGGTGGCCTCGGCCCGGCCACCTGCCTGTCCATGGGAAATCCCCATGCTGTCTTTTTCGTCGCCTCCGCAGAGGCAGTGGACGCCGGCTCCCTCGGGCCCCGGATCGAGGCGAGTCCCGTCTTCCCGGAGCGGGTGAATGTAGGCTTCGCCGAGGTCCGGGACCGGTCCCATCTCCGCCTGAGGGTCTGGGAGCGTGGCGCAGGTCTGACCCGGGCATGTGGCTCCGGCGCCTGCGCCGCCCTGGTCGCTGCCGTGCGGCGGGGCCTGGCCGATCCGCAGGCCGTAGTCGCCCTCGACGGCGGCGACCTGGAGATCGCCTGGGGCGTCGACGGCCACGTCCACATGACCGGCGACGTCGAGATCGAGTTCGAGGGTCGGCTGTCATGACCGGCTCCGAAGTCCGGGTCGTCACCTTCGGCTGCCGCCTCAACGCCTACGAGAGCGAGGTGATCCGCGCCCGCGCCGCCGAGGACGGGGTGACGGACGCCGTGGTCTTCAACACCTGCGCCGTGACTGGGGAGGCCGTGCGCCAGGCCCGCCAGGCGATCCGCAAGGCGCGGCGGGAAACCCCGGGCGCGCGGCTCATCGTCACGGGCTGTGCCGCCCAGATCGAGCCGGAAACCTTCGCGGCCATGCCCGAGGTCGACCTTGTCCTGGGCAATGCCGACAAGGCCCGGCCGGGCGCCCTCTCGCCCCTGGCCGAGGGGCCCCGGGTGCGGGTCAACGACATCATGAGCGTGCGCGAGACCGCCGGACACCTGATCGCCGGCGTGCGCGACCGGGCCCGGGCCTATGTCGAGGTCCAGAACGGCTGCGACCACCGCTGCACCTTCTGCGTCATTCCCTTCGGCCGCGGAAACTCAAGGTCGGTTCCCGCAGGTGAGGTGGTGGAGCAGGTCCGGCGCCTGGCGGCCGAGGGCTGCCGGGAGGTGGTGCTGACCGGGGTCGACGTCACCAGCTGGGGGGCGGACCTGCCTGGCGCCCCCACGCTGGGCCAGCTGGCGGGCCGGATCCTGCGCCTGGTCCCGGACCTGCCGCGCCTGCGCCTGTCCTCCATCGACGCCGCCGAGATCGACCCGGACCTCATGGCCCTGCTGGGGAATGAGCCCCGCTTCATGCCGCACCTGCACCTGTCCCTGCAGGCCGGGGACGACATGATCCTCAAGCGGATGAAGCGCCGCCACACCCGGGCCGACGCCCTAAGACTCGTCGCCGACTTGCGGGCCGTGCGCCCGGACGTCGCCTTCGGTGCTGACCTGATCGCCGGCTTCCCCACCGAGACCGAGGCCATGTTCCGCAACACCCTCGACCTGGTGGAGGCGACCGGCCTCGCCTTCCTGCACGTATTTCCCTACAGCCCCCGCCCGGGGACGCCAGCGGCGCGGATGCCGCCGGTCCCGAAGGCGGAGGTGCGCGAGCGCGCCGCCCGGCTCCGGGCGGCGGGTGAGGCGGCCCTGGCCCGGCACCTGGCGTCCTGGGTCGGGCGCGAGGTCCAGGGCCTGGTCGAGCGGCCAGGGCTGGCGCGGGCCGAAGACTTCTCCGAGATCGCGTTTTCCGGTTCCGCCCCTGTCGGGGAGATCCAGACCTTCCGGGTCACCGGCCAGGACGGACGTCGGCTTCTGGCCGAACCCCACCCTAGGATCGCTGGCAGACAGGCGCTAGAAACCCTGCATGACTGAACCGAAGACAGGCTGGTTCCAGAGGCTCACAGGCGGCCTTGCCCGGACCTCCCGCGCCCTGACCGAGCAGGTGGCGTCGACCCTGACGCGCCAGCCCCTCGACCAGGCCCGGCTGGACGCCCTGGAGGAGATGCTGATCGAGGCTGACCTGGGCTCGAAGTCTGCGGCGCGGATCACCGAAGCCTTCGCCGCGACCCGGTTCGGCAAGGCGGTGGACGAGGCCGAGGTCCTGGAGGCCCTGTCCGAGGCCATCGCCGACGAACTGACGGGGCATGAGGGCCGGTTCGATCCCCTGTCCGGTCCGCGGCCCTATGTGGTCCTGTTCATCGGGGTCAATGGTTCGGGCAAGACAACCACCCTCGGCAAGATCGCCGCCGATCTGAAGGGCCGGGGCGCCCGGGTCCTCGTGGTGGCCGGCGACACCTTCCGCGCTGCGGCCGTCGAGCAGCTCAAGGTCTGGGCGGAACGGGCCGGTGCCGACTTCATGTGCCGCCCGACGGGCTCCGACGCCGCAGGGCTTGCCTACGACGCCATCGAGCGGGCCCGCGCCGAGGGCCATGACGTGGTGCTGATCGACACGGCGGGCCGGCTGCAGAACAAGCAGGGGCTCATGGACGAACTCCTCAAGGTGATCCGGGTGATCAAGAAGGTCGATCCCGACGCCCCGCACGAGACCCTTCTGGTGCTGGACGCCACGGTGGGTCGCAACGCCCTGGCCCAGGAGAACATCTTCGGCAACCAGATCGGGGTCAGCGGCATCGTCATGACCAAGCTGGATGGCACCGCCCGGGGCGGCGTCCTGGTGCCCGTGGCCCAGGCTTCGGACTCACCGATCAAGCTGATCGGCGTCGGTGAAGGAATCGAGGACCTGCAACCCTTTGACGCCCGCGCCTTCGCGCGGACCGTCGTCGGCCTCGGGGAGGGCTGAGCCATGCCGCAAGCCAGAGGCGGCGCGCGCCGCTGGATCTCCAGCCTTGTGGACTTCGGCTGGCCCCTGGGCCTGGTCATCGGCTATGTCATCACCCGGGACATGGTCCTGGCCAGCTGGGGGCTGGTGGCCGGCGCGGCCATCGCCCTGGCGACGGGCTACATCCTCGAGCGGCGGATCGCCCCCATGCCCCTGGCCGCCGGAGTCCTGGCCCTGGTCTTCGGCCTCCTGACCCTGATCTTCGACGACCCGCGGTTCACCTACGTCAAGCCCACCGTCACCTCCCTCGCCTTCGGCGGGCTGCTGCTGGGCGGCCTTGCGACCGGGCGGAACTTTCTGAAGATGCTGCTGGGCTCAAGCCTGCCCTTGCCCGACGAGGGCTGGAGGCGCCTGACCCTGCGCTATGGCGTTTTCTTCCTCATCATGGCGGGGGTGAATGAAGTCATCTGGCGAACCCAGGCTGAGGGCGTCTGGCTGGCCTTCCGTTTCCCGGGATCGAGTCTTATCCACGTCGCATTCGGCCTGGCCCAGGCCCCCCTGATCCTGCGTTACGCCCAATCCGAGGAGACACCACCCCCGCCGGTGGAATAAACGGAGCGCCGACATGTCGAAAAAACCCAGCCTTGAAGACGGGGCAGAGCCCTCCATCAGCCAGATGCTGCACCGCGCCGTGCAGACCGCCGCCGAGCTGCACGCCGGGATCGCCGGCCCGGGCGCCCTGACTCCCCGCCAGCATGCGATCCTCGAAGCCGTCGCAGCCGAAGATGGCGCCACCCAGTCCCAACTGGTCGCTGCCACCGGAGTGGACCGCTCCACCCTGGCCGAGCTTGTCGCGCGGCTGGCCGAGCGGGGCCTTCTGGAGCGCAGCCGGTCCACCACGGACGCCCGCGCCAAACAGGTCCGATTGACGGAGGCGGGACGCGAACGCCTCGACGCCTCCCGTCCGGCTGCGGCCCAAGTGGACCAGGCTCTGCTGGCCCGCCTGCCCGAGGGCAAGCGCGCCCGCTTCCTAAAGGACCTGGGACGGCTGATCGCCTTAACCCCGGAAGCCGCAGAGCCGGAACCGGCCGGCAAGTCCGGTGGGAAGAAAAAGAAGAAGTCGAAGAAGTCCGGAGCCTAGATCCGGTTCCGATAACTGGGAACCGGTCATCGAATCGAAACCGGCCCTAGATTCGGATGTCGATGAGTGACCCGGGGCGGGGAATCCGTACGGGCGCGGCGGGGTCCACCGCCGCCGCCTTCGCCTCCTGTCCCGAAGTCGCTGTCGACAGGCCCTGTGCTGGGGTGCGGACGGTGATACCCGGCTCCGGCCTCAGGTCTTTGCGCCCCTGGATGGGTGCCTGTGCACCCTCGGGCAGACGCAGGGGCCTATCGGTCGGGAAGGTGGGCGCGCCAGAGCGCATTGGAGTGACCATGGCGGCCTCGAAACAGGGTTAATGAGCCCTGACCCTCAGGGCGCCCGGTTCAGGAAAGGTTAACGCTGCAGGCGCGCCATCAGGCGGGCGGCGTCGGCTTCGGTGAGGGGGGCGGAGATCTTGTCGAGGATCCGGCCAGAGCCGTCGACAAGATAGGTCTCAGGCACGCCGGAGACGCCCAGTTCGATCCCGGCCCGTCCCTCCCGATCCACGAGGACCCTGGCGTAGGGATCCCCCGTCCTGTCGAGGAATGCCCGGGTCTTTTCCAGGTCGTCCTTGTAGGCCACCCCGACAATGCGCACGCCGCGGGCCTTCAGCCCCACCAGGATCGGCGCCTCGATCTCGCAGGGCGCGCACCAGGAGGCGAAGACATTGACCAGATAGGGCCGCCCGCCAGGGTCCGACAGGGTGTCGGGCAGGCCGTCGGCCAGGGTGGGAAGCACCACCTCCGGGACCGGCTTTCCGACCAGGGCCCTGGGCAGGAACTTGGGGTCATTCCGGAGCCCGAACAGGATGAAGAGCAGGCCGAGCGCCACAAGGACGGCTACCGGCGCGAAGGCGGCCAGGCGCTTCACGGGCGCCCGCCTTCGCCGTCCTCGCCCGCCGCCCGGGCCTCAAGGGACTCCGCCCGCCGGCGCCAGCGCCGGGCGAAGGCCAGGCTGGACGCCGCCAGCCAGGCCAGGCCCGCAGCGCTCAGACCGTAGGCCGTCCAGATGTAGAGGCCGTATTCGCCAGGATCGAGGTCAAGCATGGGTCATCTCGCGAGCCGGGCCTCGGCGGCGGCGGCCCGGCGGCGCCAGACCTCGCCGCGGATCCGCACCAGCCAGAGCGAGCCGAAGCCCGCCATGTAGGACAGGCTCATCAGGAACAGGGGCACAAGGAAGACGCTCGCCGCCCGCGAGCCGCCCGCTGCGAAGACCGTCCGGCCCTGGTGCAGGGTATTCCACCACTCCACCGACCAGTGCACCACGGGCACGTTGACCAGGCCCACAAGGGCCAGGATGGCAGCCGCCCGGGCACCCTTGGCCTCGTCGTCGATGGCGGCGCGAAGGGCCATGTAGGCGAGGTAGAAGAGGAAGAGGACGAAGACGCTGGTCA
>JBMOEP010000055.1:0-8913 GCA_049314675.1 Phenylobacterium sp. | reverse complement strand
TCGCGGGACAGGTCGAGATGCATTCGAAATCCTCCGGTCCCGGGAGTTTCTGCCGGCGACGACCTTGCGTCAATCAAGGCCCAGAGGATCAGGCCGTCCGCTGGAGCTCCTGCTTGACCCGCTCCGCCAGGGTCTTGATGTCGATGGGCTTGGCGAGGAAGGAGACATTGGTCTCGCCCTCCAGCAGGTTGGAGAACTCCGCCTCGGCATAGCCGGATATGAACATGACCGGCGCACCGGCCAGGTACTCCCGAGCCGCCTTGAGGAGCTCAGGTCCCTGCATTCCGGGCATGACCACATCGGAGATCATCAGGTCGATCTCGCCGGCGTGTGCCTCCGCCAGTTCGAGCGCCTCCTCGCCGCTGGACGCCTCGAAGACTTCATAGCCCCGGGCGCGCAGGAGCTTGGCCGCCACGCTGCGGACCGCATCCTCATCCTCCACGAACAGGATACGACCTGCGCCGGACAGGTCCCGGGCGGCCGGGCGAGCGGGACGCGGCGGAGCCGGCGCGGCAGCGGCGGAGATGTGTACCGGCAGGAAGATGCGGAAGGCGGCACCCTGCCCTGGCCGCGAGTCCACGGAGATCCAGCCCTCCGATTGCTTGACGATGCCATAGACCGTCGCGAGCCCGAGGCCCGTCCCCTCTCCCACCGGCTTGGTTGTGAAAAAGGGGTCGAAGATCTTTGTCATGACCTCGGGCGAGATCCCGGCACCGTCGTCGGAAACCTCGATCAGGGCCTGTTCCGTCCCGGGATCGGGATAGCCGAGGGCCTGGGCCTCGGCCGCCGAGACCCGGGCGGCCCGGATCCTTACAGTCGAGCCGCCGTGGGATCGGATGGCGTCTCGGGCATTGACGACAAGGTTCATCACCGCAGTCTCGAGCTGGCCACGGTCCGCCCGCACCGTGGGCAAGCTGCGGCCATACTCGGTCACCAGAGCGATGTCCTCAGGCAGCACGCGCCTTAGCAGGACCTCGAACTCGGAAATGAGTTCGCCAAGATCGAGGCTTTCACGCTGGACCGTCTGCTTGCGGGAAAAGGCCAGAAGTTTGCGAACAAGTTCTGCAGCCCGTGTCGAGGTCTGCCGGATCTGGTTCAGCCCCTCATAGGAGGGATCGCCCACAGGATGGCGCTGCGACAGCTCGTCGAGCTGCATGAAGATCGCCATCAGAAGATTATTGAAGTCGTGGGCCACACCGCCCGCGAGTTGGCCGATGGCCTGCATCTTCTGGCTCTGGGCCAGCTGGAGTTCGATCTGCTTCTGTTCTGAAACGTCGACGAGGAAGGCCAGCCACCGCTCTCCGGAGGGCGAAAGGTAGAGATGGACGATCCGCGCAGCTTCGCCAACCAGGCGCATTTCAACGGCTTCGAGCTGGGACCGTCCAGTCGCCAGGCGCTGCGCCGCCTCGCCCAGCGATACGGCGTCGAAGAGGTCGCCAAAGACGCTTCCGGCCCGAGGCTCGCCAGCCATGGCCTCCAGCGCCGGGTTGGCTTCGAGTATGATAGCCGCAAAGGGATCGCCGCCGTCCAGGAGGGCAGCGCCAAACGGTGCCCCTCCAGCGAAGGCGTCAAGATTGTCCGGGGTCACGGCAAGACGGCCGTCGGGAACCCTCTCGACCAGAGTGTCTGACGAAGAAATCGACAGCGGTTGGGCGGGAGTGGATGACAGCCGAACAAGGAACCGACTCGCCCCTGCCGCGCTGACCACAGCGGGGCGTTCTACACCGTCCATCCTGAGCGCTGCGCGGCCTACGCCGCCCCTGCGCGCTTCGGAGAGGGCCTGGAAGAGGCCTGGTGCTTGGGAAGGTGACCGCGGCAGACGTCTGGCAGGACCCACGACGTCGAGCCAGGCGCGGTTCGCAGACCGGATCCTGCCGTCGACTGCGGCGACTGCCGCCGGCTCCTCTAGCGCCGTGACCAGGCGCTCATCGCCATCCAGGCCCGCGCCGGCCGTAGGCCGGCCGCCCCGGAAGACAAGGACGAAAAGGGCGACGAACCCCGTCAGACCCGCCAGTATCAGGACGCTCGCCGCTGTTTCCCGGCCAGACATCAACACGGTCCAGGCCGCAACGGCCACGACGCAGGCAAACAGAGCGAGGACCAGCAGGTCGACGCCATCCATGCCGAGTCCCCGACGCCTCGAGCCGGTCATGGTCCCGCCTCCCCTGCCTGTCTCGAATCAGGCGCGATTCCAGGTTGAAGAACACCCCAGAAGGGTTTCGGAACCATTGAGGCGAAACTTCGGCTGATCAGCGGGCAGCCGAGAAGCGGCGGCGTCCGGCAAGGACGAAGCCGATGACCTTGGCGACCGCCTCGTACTGGGCGATCGGGATCTGTTCGTCGATTTCCATCGAAGCGTAGAGGGCGCGAGCCAGCGGGGCGTCCTCGACGACGGGAACGCCTGCCGCCTCGGCGACGGCGCGGATCCTCAGGGCCAGGGAGTCCACCCCCTTGGCGACGCAGGTCGGCGCAGACGACTCGCCTTCTTCATAGGACAGGGCAACAGCGTAGTGGGTCGGGTTCATGATCACGACCGTGGCCTTGGGGACCGCCGTCATCATTCTCTGGCGCGCCCTCTGGGCACGGATCGCCCTCTGGCGCGCCTTCATGAGAGGATCACCGTCGGTCTGCTTGAACTCCTCCTTCACTTCCTCCCGGGTCATGCGCTGACGTTTCAGGAATCTCTGCATCTGAATGATCCAGTCGATCCCAGCGATGGCCAGAAGGAGGGCGATGACCAGGACGGCGAGCTTCTTCAGGATCTCGAGGGAAAGCGGGAGCAAGGCCACGACATCCACGGCGGGAAGCTGCTGAAGCTCCACCCAGTAGGGTCGCAGAACGAAGTATCCGATGGCCGCGACGACAATCAGCTTGATGAGGGACTTGGCGAACTGGATCAGGGCGTCGGGCCCGAACAGCCTGCTGAAGCCGGACAGTGGCGAGAGCTTTTTGAGTTCGAACTTCAGACCTGCAGGCGACCACACGGGTCCGGTCTGGATCACAAAGCCGAAAATACCCGCCAGCATAGCGGCACCGGTGACGAAGAGCAGGATCGGAGCGACGACGCCCGCCAACTGCCAGCTCATCGCCATAGCCCCCCCGGGGGACAGGTCAATCTTGTCAGGATCCTGGATGAACGGTGCCAGGTCGACGAGCAGGTTACGGCTCAGAACCCCGCCCAAAAAGGCGATGACGCCCGCAGCGGCCGCGAAGGATGCGATCTGAGGCAGATCTGCAGTCTTCGGGATGTCGCCCTTCTCGCGCGCCTGTTCAAGGCGGCGACTTGTTGGCTCCTCTGTCTTTGACGCGGAGTCGTCTTCTTCAGCCACCGGTCACCCCGGCGAAGCTGTTGAGGAGGCGGCCGTAGCCATTCACCCAGACCCCGCCAATGAGCCCGAGGCTCATGGCGAGGATGGCGAGGGAAAAGAGGACCATCAGGGGCGAGGCCACAAAGAAAACCTGGAACTGCGGCATGATCCGCGCCGCCAATCCCAACGCCACGTTGAAGACAAGCGCGAGGACCAGGACCGGCGCGCTGAGTTGGATACCCAACCGGAAGGCTTCCGAAAGGGTCTGGATGGCCAGGGCACCGGAGTCCATCACGGGTGCCGCGGTCCCGAAGGGGAAGATGGCGTAGGAATTCACCATGGCGCCCAGGAAGAGGTGATGAAGGTTGGTCGCGAAGATCAGGATCAGGCCGATCAGACCGACGAAGGTCGCCACCGTCGTCGAGGGCTCCACCAGGCCTGGGGCGGAGGTCTGAGCGAAGGACAGGGTCGACTGGAGCGAGATGATCTCTCCAGCCACGGACAGGGAGGCCATGAACAGCCGCAGCACGGAGCCGATCATCAGGCCGATGAAGACCTCGCGCACCACCTGCAGGGCCATAGTCGCCAGTTCGACCGGAGGCGTAGGCGCGACCGGCATGACGACAGGCGTCAGGACGAGGGTCAGCAGGAAGGCGAAGGACAGGCGGATCTGGACGGGCACCGCCTGGTCGCCGATCCCGGGCATGGTCATGACCATGGCCGCAATCCGGGTGAAAACCATGGCTCCGGCGTAGACCTGCTGGACGGTGGCGTAGGGCTCCAATGCCGCTACATCGCGGCAATGCGGCCGGCAATCTGGGCCATGAAGCCCGACATCAGGGCACCCATGATCGGCAGAAAGATCAGCAGCGAGACAAAAACAGCGACGATCTTCGGTGCAAACACGAGGGTCGCCTCCTGGATCTGCGTCAGGGCCTGGAAAAGCCCGATGACGACTCCCACGATAAGGCCGACGATCAACATAGGCGCCGACATCTGGATGGTGAGCCAGAGCGCGCTTCTGCCGATATCAAGAACTTCCGCGCCATTCATGACGAAACTCCCCCCGCCGCCGACCCCAAGGGTCAGATCGGCATACGCATGATTTCCTGGTAGGCGCTTATGACCTGGTCCCGTACCGCCAGGACCGCCTCCAGGCTGGTTTCGGCGGCGGACACGGCGGTGGCCACATCGATCAACTGGGCCTTGCCCTGGGCGTGCGACACGATCTGCTGCTCGGCTGTCTTCGAAGTGTCGATTGCATTGCCGACGGCCGTCTTGACCATGGCGCTGAAATCCAGGCCGCCAGCCTGTCCGGCGGCGTCCGTACCCAAGCCTGACACGCCCTTCTGGGCAGCGGCATAAGCCTTTGCAACGCTGAGGGCGGTGATCATTCAGCTTCTCCCATCACTTCCGGATCAGGTCCAGGGTCCGGAGCTCCATGGCTCGGGCGGTCTCGATCACGTTGAGGTTGGCCTCGTAGGCGCGCTGGGCGGAACGCATGTCCAGCGACTCGATGAGGGTGTTGACGTTCGGCAGCTTGACGTAGCCGTTGGCGTCGGCAGACGGATGACCTGGATCGTACGCGGTCTTGAACTCGCTCTGGTCGGGTAGGACCCGCACCATCTTGACGCCCTGCCCCGCCTCAGTCCGCACAGGTTCAAAGACTGGGACCTGTCTGCGGTAGGGATCCCCGCCCGGCGACCGGGAGGTGGAGTTCGCGTTGGCGATATTCTCGGCAATGATCCGCATCCGCGCCTGCTCAGCGCGCAGGGCGGTGGCAGCGATGGCCTGGACCGCATTGGACGGGGGGCGCACATCAGCCATTCAATCGCTCCTATCTGCCCGGGGCCCGGGCGGCGGTCCGGATCATGGTCATGGACTTCTGGTAGAAGCCGATCGCGGCCTCATAGTTCATCCGGGAGTCCGCCATCCGCATCATCTCGTCCTCGAGGGAGACCTGGTTTCCGTCGAGGGTCGTGACTGTGTCGGCGCGCCGTTCCGTTCTGAAACCGTTCGCCGCGATAGCAGCGTCCGGTCCCGAGGGCCGCATGTGCGAAGGGTTCGTAACGCTCAGAACGGTCGGCGATTCTGATCCGCCGCTGGTGTTCCGAAAGCTGAACGGGGTCAAATCCTGGGGCCGAAAACCCGGCGTAGCGGAGTTTGCAATGTTCTCAGCCACGAGCCGCTGGCGGTCGGAGAAATAGTTCATCCGACTGCGCAGCATGGCGAAGAGAGGTATGGAGGAAACGTCCATGCCGTCACGGTAAACAAACAGGGTTAATCGCTCCTTAACATCCTCTTGGCAGGCTGTTGGCCATGGACGCTATGAATCTCGCCCGGGCGACCTTCGCCCTCCTCTTCACCCTTGGCCTGATAGGGATCGCTGCGGTTCTGCTGCGGCGCTTCGGACCCGGGGCGACACTTCGCCTGCCGGGCTCCACCCGGGAGCGCAGGATGAAGGTCATCGAAACCCTGGTACTGGACCCGGCGCGGCGGCTGGTCCTTGTGGAATGCGACGGCGAAACCCGGCTCCTGATGCTGGGAGAGGGTCGCGAACTCAACCCGCCGGCCCGGAAACCGGAAGTCTGAGCATGTCCAGAGCCGAGTCACAGACCCTTCGGATGGCTGCGATCAAGGCGGATCTCCGTCAGGCCGCACGGCTCGCCCTCATGGCGGGGGCGATTGGCCTCATCTTCCCGGCTGCGGCCCTTGCCCAAGCTGTGAACATCGACCTGGGGTCGGGGGCGGGCCTGACCCAGAGGGTCGTCCAGTTGATCGGCCTGCTGACGGTCCTGTCGCTGGCACCATCCATCGTCATCATGACCACCTCTTTCGTTCGGATGGTGGTGGTGCTTTCCCTCCTGAGGACGGCACTGGGCATCCAGCAGAGCCCGCCGAATGCCGTCCTGATCAGCCTGGCCTTATTCATGTCAGCGATCGTCATGACCCCGACCTTGCAGAAGTCCTATGACCTCGGGATCCGACCGCTGATGAACAACGAGATGGAGCTTCCCGCCGCCATCGAGGCGGCCAGCGGACCCGTGAAGACCTTCATGCTCAGCCAGGTAGATCGCGACGATCTCGCCCTCTTCATCCGCCTTTCGAACATTCCCCGTCCCGCTACCGCCCAGGATGTCCCGATCCGCGTCGTGACCCCGGCCTTCATGATTTCCGAGCTGAAGACGGCCTTCGAGATCGGCTTCCTGCTCTTCATCCCCTTTCTGGTCATTGACCTGGTGGTGGCCAGCGTCCTGATGAGCATGGGCATGATGATGCTGCCCCCAGTCGTGGTGTCCCTGCCCTTCAAGCTGATCTTCTTTGTCCTGGTTGACGGATGGCGACTGGTGGCCGGCAGCCTGATCGAAAGCTTCCAGCGCGGATAGATCGTGTTCCGATCAGTGGGAACCGGTTAGCGGATCTGAACAGGGTCTAACGCATTGAAATCAGAGCTTTTGTTGTTTTCGGACGTTCCGTCTGAAAGGAACAGGCTCTAGGACGGCCGATCCCGGAACTTCACATCTGACGGAGCGCTACGCCCACACTTTTCAGGCGGCCCTCTTCAGGCAGCCCTCTTCAGGCGGGACGTGAAGGCGTCTGCGGACGCGGTGGTGCCGGGGGTGAGGCCGGAGCCGAAGGCGCGGCGGCCGTTGTCGAGCGCGCGGCAGGCGGGCCGGGCGGAGTCGTGCGCGCAGCCGGCGCAGGGGCGCGAGGTGCCGTTCCGGCCGCGGCGGCGGCAGGCGCCGGGGCCGACTTGGCGAAGCGTGTCCGCATCTTGTCGACCCAGCCTGTGAAGGCTTCGTTGTCTGCGGTCACCTTGCTGAAGTCGGCGGCACCGACCTCGCCCGTCTCCATCCCGGTCAGTCCGACCCTGAGGGCGTCGGGGTTCCGGGCCTGGTCTATGAAGTCACCGTAACGGGTGCGAAGTCGCGTGAGGCCACCGTCATCGCCGGAGAGGCTGTAGGCGATGCCGGCACGCAGGAGCTTGCCTTCCTCCTCGGCGGTCAGGGCACCCGGACGACGCCAGCGGTCGCCAAGGCTGCGCTCGAAGGCGGCGGCGGCGAGGGGCCAGTTCTTCTGCCGCCAGGTGATCTCATTACGGAGTTCCTCGCCCTCGGGCGTTCGGTCCGCCTCCAACAGTTCTATGGCGTCGCCGGGCCGATTGAGGGCGATGAGGGCGCGGGCCTCCACCCTGCGGCGCTCCATCTGCATGGCCGGCGGAAGGAGGGTCGTGCGGGACTCATTGATCGCCTGGAGGGCCTGCTCGGGCTTGCGGTCCATCAGGTAGATGACGGCCAGGTCGGTTGCGACCTGGGCCTTCGGGGCACCGTCTAGGCGGTTCTCCGTCTGATACTTGAGCAGTTCGGCCGCCTGCTCCAGCAGGTCGACCTTGACCAGGCGTCCGACGAGCCGCCGCACCATCATGTCGCCATCGGCGCCCAGGGGTGTAAGGTCCTTGAAGTCCAGGAAGAGGGCCAGGGCCTGGATCGGCTGAAGCCCATCCGCCACCCCGTCCATGTACAAGGACCTGAAGGCTTGGTTGAGGTCGGCCTGTAGCTGCACCGCCTCAGGAAGATCAGGCAGCGAGCGCCCTGCGGACCTCAGGGTCTCGAGGGCCTCGCGGTAACGACCCTGGTTCAGGTAGAGGCCGCCGAGGGTGCGGATGATCTCCATCTCGGTGCCGTCTCCCCGCCAGCGATACCTCAGGGCGTTGAGTTCCTCTGCAGCCTGGTTGATGTCGATACGGCCCGAGTCCAGGCGGATACGAGCCGCATTGAGGGCCGCGGGCGTCGCCAGCCACTCGAGAGGCGCAGTCGCGACGGCCCGGTAGATCCTGACGGCGCGGTCCTTTGCACCCTGGGCTTCGAGCAACCGGGCCTGGAGAAGTCGAACGGAGAGGGTCTCCGTCGAATTCGCACGGTCCTCGAGGGCCAGGCGGATTGCCTTGTCCGCGCCCTCGAAGTCTCCCTGGGCGAGCGCCGCCTGCCCCTCGGCGCGGGCAAAGCGCGACTTCCACTCGGGGGAGAACTGGTTGAAGGCCTCGGCGCCTGCGGAGAAGGCGTTGCGCACCTCCGTCCACTGTCCGAGCTGGGCCGCGATATAGGCCCGCCAAAGTGCAGCCGAGGGATCAGAGGCGAGTATCGGTGCCGAGAAGTCGGTGTCCGCCTCCGCATACCGCCGCGCCATCACCCGGGCGATGCCGCGCAGGCCCCTGAACTCAGCGGATTCGAGCACTTCAGGGGAAACTCGGGCCAGGTCGTTCAACACCCCGATGGCTTCGAAGGACAGCTCGCTGCCAACCAGGAACCGTGCGAGGGCAAAGCGGCTGGCGGTGGACCCGTCCCTCCCCTTCTGGGCCTCCTCGGCGGCGGCGGCGATCAGCGTGTTGTAACGGTCAAGGAAGCCCTTGGGTCCCGTCTGGGGCCAGTTCACCTGGTCGATCAGGGCCGGCATGATCGCAGGACGCGGCGCGTCGAGGATCGCGTCCTCGGGAGCGGAACCTACCGAGAGGGGCGACAAGGCAAGGCCCTCGGGGCGCCCGATCCGG
This sequence comes from Phenylobacterium sp., assembly GCA_049314675.1. GTDB lineage: Bacteria > Pseudomonadota > Alphaproteobacteria > Caulobacterales > Caulobacteraceae > Phenylobacterium. The sequence goes on along the minus strand of JBMOEP010000055.1, from coordinate 57 downwards.
ACAATGTCGCCATCGTGGGTCACGCCGCGCCACTTCTCGTCGGGGCTCTGGCGCCAC
>JBMOEP010000054.1:0-8995 GCA_049314675.1 Phenylobacterium sp. | reverse complement strand
GAAGGCGGGCGCCAGCATCCCCGCCGCCACACCGGAGGCGGTGAGCTCCGGGGCGGTCGCGGCCACAAGCCGGACCTTCATCCCCGCTTCGGCAAGGGCAAGCCCCGTCGCCAGTCCGAACACCCCGGCCCCGACCACGATCACGGAAGCTGCGCCCGACCTGCCCATGCCCTCAGGCGCCGGATTCCGGCGGGGAAATCAAGGGTGGCGGCTGCCGACCGAAATGCCGACCTCGCAATCACGGCAGCTTCAATTGCCGCGACGACTGATATTGTCTGGGCATGAGGTACGCTGGGATCGAACCGGACGCCTGGGACCTGACTGCGGACTCCTCCCTCTTTTGCCTCGCCAAAGCCGCCGGCGATCCTGCCGTCGCGCGAGATAGCGTTCACCACCTCAAACGCTACAGTTTGCTGATGTTCGAAGGAGACGAAACATGAGTGAAGAGAAACTGGAGCTGGTCATCGAACGCCACATCGATGCGCCCGTAGAGCGGGTGTGGCGAGCCATGACTGAGCAGTTCGAAGAGTGGTTCTGCCCTGCGCCTTGGCGCGCCGAAGCGCGCCAGCTCGAATGGCGGCCCGGCGGGCGGAGCCACGTCGTGATGCATGGGCCCGATGGCGAGGAGGTGCCCAACGATGGTGTGGTTCTGGCCTTCGAGCCGAACCGCCGTTTTGTGTTCACCGATGCCTTGACCGCTGACTGGCAGCCGACCGGCCCGTTCATGATCGGCGTGTTCGAAATCGAGCCAGAGGGTAGCGGCACATTGTACCGCGGGATAGCGCGGCACTGGACCCGCGAAGCCTATGAGCAGCATCGTGACATGGGTTTCGAAGCCGGATGGGGTGCCGCTGCCGATCAGCTCAAGTCGCTCGCCGAGCAAGGATGATAGCCAACAACCCGCCCCTCGGGCTTCCGGCTGATCCAGGCTTCCACCGAATGCTTGGCGCGATCCTCGCGCTCTGCACGCTACTGTATGTATTGCCGCGACATCGCTGATCGGCTCCGTACTGCTGACGGGCTATTTCGGCGGCGCGGTGGCCACCCACTTGCGAGTCGATAGTCCGCGACTTCGTGAAACTGTTGTCCGCTCGCGTGGGTGAAGACTGAGATCTCGCAGGCCTTTGCCCCCGAACGGCGATGCCGGTACGGGCCCTGCTGGCGGCGGAGGTTCGACCCAGGGCGGATCGGTCGGTGGTCTCGATCTCTGCCTGCTTGGGCCCCTGGAACTCAGGTTTCAGGAACGCGGCGGGCCTGACCCGGATGTGGGACTTGGAGGTGGCGGGTCTTGGGCGTAGGAGGCGCAATGCCTGTCATCAATCTCGACGACCTGCCGTCCGCCCTCCCCCGGAAGGGGGCCCTGACGGGGGTGGATGCCGGTGAGAAGACCCTGGGTGTCGCCTTCTGTGATGCCCTCTGGACGGTGGCCACCCCCCATTCGGTAATCCGCCGGACCAAGTTCACCGACGACGCGAACGCCCTTTTTGCGCTGATGGATGAACGCGGCTCCACGGCCCTGGTGATCGGCCTGCCCCTCAACATGGACGGCACGGAGGGGCCACGCTGCCAGTCCTGCCGGGCCCTTGGGCGGAACCTCCTACGCCTGCGCCCGGACCTCCTGGTCGCCTTCCAGGACGAGCGGCTCTCCACCGCCGCCGTCCAGCGCACGCTGATCCAGGAGGCCGACCTGTCCCGGGGCAAACGCGCGGCCGTCGTCGACCGCGCGGCGGCGGCCTGGATCCTGGATTCTGCCCTCGATCGGCTACGCGGCGCCTGATCCCGCGCTTTTCCTTGGCTTGGACCGGAAAGCCCCCTAAGACGGCGCTTTGATGAATGGCTCCGTGCACGGTCTGAGCGAGGTCCTGGGTCGGACCTTCCCCTTCCCCCGCCGGCATTTTCTTTCCGTCCTGGAACTGAACCCCGTCGAGGTGGCGCGGCTGCTCGACCTGGCCGAGGGCTTCGTCGAGCTGAACCGGCAGACGTCAAAGAAGCTCGACCTGTTGAAGGGTCGCACCCTCATCAACCTGTTCTTCGAGAACTCGACCCGGACGCAGAGCTCCTTTGAGCTGGCGGCCAAGCGCCTGGGTGCCGATACCATCAACATGAGCCCCCGCTCGTCCTCCATCGCCAAGGGCGAGACCCTGATTGATACGGCGGTGACCCTGAACGCCATGCGTCCGGACATACTGGTGGTGCGGCATGGTGCCTCCGGAGCGGCCTCCCTGCTCGCTCAGAAGGTGTCCTGTTCGGTGATCAACGCCGGCGACGGCCAGCACGAACATCCGACCCAGGCACTCCTGGACGCCCTGTCCATGCGCCGGGCCTTTGGATACATCGCCGGCCTCAGGGTCGCGATCTGTGGCGATATCCTGCACTCGCGGGTGGCCCGGTCGAACGTCGGCCTCCTGCAGATGATGGGCGCCGAGGTCCGGCTGGTGGGCCCGCCCACCCTGATCCCGGCCAAGGCCGATCGCTGGGGGGTCGAGGTCTTCAACGACCTGCGCCAGGGCATAGCCGGCTGCGACGTGGTGATGATGCTGCGCCTGCAGCTGGAGCGCATGGACGGTGCCTTCGCGCCGTCTCCCCGGGAATACTTCCGCTTCTGGGGCCTGGACCGCGAAAAGCTGGGCGCCGCCGCCGACCACGTGAAGGTCATGCATCCCGGCCCCATGAACCGCGGGGTCGAGATTGACTCCGACGTCGCCGATGATCTCACTGTCTCCCTGATCCAGGATCAGGTGGAGATGGGCGTCGCGGCGCGAATGGCGGTGCTGGCCGCACTGGCCGCCCGGCTGGAGAACGCCTGATGCGCAGCGTGTGCATCTTCTGCGGCTCCAGCCCCGGCTACCGGCCGGTCTACGCCGAAGCTGCAGCCCGCACCGGCCGGATCCTGGCCGAGGCCGGACTCGCCATGGTCTACGGAGGCTCCAAGGTGGGCCTAATGGGTGCAGCGGCCGATGGTGCCCTGGCGGCCGGGGGCGAGGTCTTCGGCGTCCTGCCCCGTCCCCTTGCCCGGAAGGAGCTGGAACACACCGGCCTGACGCGGCTGGAAATCGTCGAGACCATGCACCAGCGAAAGGCGCGCATGGCCGAGCTCTCGGACGCCTTCATCGCCCTGCCCGGCGGCGCGGGCACCCTGGAGGAGGTTTTCGAGATCTGGACCTGGGGACAACTGGCCCTGCATGCCAAGCCGGCGGCCTTCCTCAATGTCGAGGGCTACTACGACCCGCTCCGGACCTTCCTTGACCACGCCGTGGGCGAAGGCTTCCTGCGGGAGTCGCATCGCGACATGCTGAGCTTCGGCGAGGATCCCCAGGCGCTCATCGAAGGCCTGGCCGCCTACCAGCCGCCGGCCGAGGAGAAGTGGCTCGAGAGGTTCCAGCTGTGAGCCCCGCCCCCAACCGTCCCCTGGCCATACTCAACGCCAGGATCGTCGATCCGTCCTCGCGCCTGGACGCCCGTGGGGCCCTCTTCATCAGGGACGGAGTCATCGAGGCGGTCGTTACAGGCTCGGATCCCGGCGCCTTGGGCGCCGATTATGAGACCCTTGACGCTCGCGGCGCCCTCCTGATCCCCGGCCTCGTCGACCTCAGGGTGAAGACCGGCGAACCTGGATTCGAGACCCGCGAGACCCTGCGTTCTGCGGCGGAGGCTGCGGCGGCGGGCGGGGTGACCACCTTCGTCGTCCAGCCCGACACCGACCCCGTGATCGACGAAGCCTCGGTCGTGGACTTCATCCGGCGCAGGGCGCGGGACTCCAGCCTGGTCAACGTCCTGCCCGCCGGGGCGGCGACCCAGGGCTGCCTTGGCGAGCGCATGGCCGAGATCGGCCTAATGGCTGAGGCTGGCTGCGTCTACATCACCGACGCCGACAGGCCGATCCTGAATTCCAAGGTCATGCGCCGGGTCCTCGACTACGCCCGGAGCTTCGGCATGCTGGTCGCCCACCGGCCCGCAGATCCCTGGCTAAGCGAGGGGGCCGTCGCGACGTCAGGGGAGTTCGCCGGCCGGATGGGCCTGCCCAGCGCTCCGCCCGAGGCCGAGAAGATCATGCTCGAGCGCGACCTGGCGCTCGTCGAGATGACCGGCGCCCGCCTGCTTGCCGACCAGGTCACCACCGCCTGCGCCCTGGAGTCCCTGGAACGCGGCAAGCAGCGCGGCCTGCCAGTCTTCGCTTCGACCTCGATCAACCACCTGACCTTCAACGAAATCGACATCGGCGACTATCGCACCTTCCTGAAGTTCGATCCTCCCGTCCGCGGCGAGGACGACCGCCAGGCGGTGATCGAGGCCCTGGCGACCGGGCTGATCGACGTAGTGGTCTCAGCCCACGCCCCTGCGCCGCCTGAGGACAAGCGTCTGCCCTACGCCGAGGCCGCACCGGGCGCGGTCGGCCTCCAGACCCTCCTGCCAGCCCTGCTGGCCTTCCACCATGAAGGCCGGATACCCTTGATCGACCTGCTCGCGGCGGTCACGGTCCGGCCCGCCGACCTCCTGGGACTGAAATCCGGTCGCCTCGCCAGGGGCGCGCCGGCGGACCTCGTGCTCTGCGACCTCGACGCCCCCCTGGTTGTCGACCCGGACAGGCTGAGGTCAAGGTCCCGAAATACCCCGTTCGATGGGCGGCGGCTCCAGGGGGCCGTACGGCGGACCTTCGTCGCCGGGCGGACGGTCTTCGAGGACTGAAGACCGGTTCGCCAAAAGAACATTTGACGAACATCAGTCTCCGTGCTGCTTTATGGGGCATGGGTGACGCGGGGGTGGCGGCCACTTAGACGGCCACTTAAAGTATCGGCGCACGAAGGAGAGCGTCGCCCATGCCCAACCAGGTTCTCGTCATCGCTATCGTCATGATCGGAGGCTACCTGCTGGGCTCCACGCCCTTCGGCGTGATCAGCATGCGGCTTGCAGGAGCGGGCGATCCCCGCAACTTGGGTTCAGGCAATATCGGGGCGACGAACGTCCTGAGGTCCGGCCGCAGGGACCTCGCCCTCCTGACCCTTCTCGGCGATGGCGGAAAGGGTGCGGTGGCTGTGCTCGCGGCGGTCCTGCTGACCCGCGGCGCGCCCGACTCTGTCCGGAACATGATGGTGGCCCTGGCCGCCGGCTCGGCCTTCCTGGGGCACCTCTTCCCGGTCTTCCTGAGGTTCAAGGGCGGCAAGGGGGTCTCGACCTTCTTCGGCACCCTGCTTGCCGCGGCCTTTCCCGTAGGCCTTGCCGCAGCGGCGACCTGGCTGGCCATGGCCATCCTGTTCCGGATTTCCTCCCTCGCCGCCCTGACGGCGGCGGCCCTGGCCCCGGTCTTTGCCCTCCTCGTCTTCCACTCCCCGCAAGCCCTGGTGACCCTGACCCTCTTCATGGGCGCCCTGATCTTCGTCCGCCACCAGGAGAACATCCGGCGCCTCCTGAAGGGCCAGGAGCCGCGTATCGGCGGCGGGCGCAAGCCAGCCGACCCGTCTCCGGAATCCCCACCCGAGGCGCCATGATCGAAAGCTCCCCCGCATTCAGACGGGACTGGCTGCGGCTGGCACGCACGGAGAGCGTGGGCCCGGTCACCTTCCGCGAACTGATCCGGCGATTCGGAGCTCCTTCCCTGGCCCTCGAGGCCCTGCCGGATCTCGCCCGCAGGGCCGGACGCGCCACCGCGATCACACCCATGCCGGCCTCTCAGGCCGACGACGAGATCGCCGCCGGTGAGGGGCTGGGCGCCCGCCTCTTCATCTCGGGTGCTCCGGACTTCCCGCCCCTCCTCGCCGCTGTCGACCCGCCCCCACCCGTGATCTGGGTCCTTGGAGACCCGGATCCCCTCGCGCGCAGCTGCGTCGCCGTCGTCGGTGCCCGCGCCGCCTCGGCCCTCGGTCAGCGATTCGCCCAGACCCTGGCTACGGACCTCGCCGCCGCGGGGCTGACTGTGGTCTCGGGCCTGGCGCGGGGCATAGACGGGGCGGCCCACGCCGGGGCCAAGGCCACTGGCACCGCGGCGGTCCTGGCCGGCGGAGTCGACGACATCTACCCGCCCCAGCATGCGGATCTCTACGCCGGCATCCTGCAGGACGGCGGATGCATCGTCTCGGAATCGGCCCCGGGCCGCACGGCGACCGCCGGCGACTTCCCCCGACGTAACCGGATCATCGCCGGACTTTCGCAGGCTGTGGTGGTCGTCGAGGCTGAACTTCGTTCCGGGTCGCTCATCACGGCGCGGCTGGCCGCGGAAATGGGCCGTGAGGTCCTGGCCGTCCCCGGCTCGCCCCTGGATCCCCGGTCCCGGGGCGGCAATGACCTCATCCGACAGGGTGCGGCGATCTGCGAAGGCGCGGACGACGTCCTCCGTGCCCTGGGCGGATTGTCCGGCATGGCCGAGCCTGAACTGAACTTCGAGACGGGACCCGACCGGACGCCTGGGTCCACACCTTCGGAAACCCGAATGGAGGCGATCCGGAACCGGGTCTTCGACCTCATGTCCCCCTCCCCCGCCACCCGCGACGAGGTGGTCCGCCTGTCGAACCTGACGGTCGCCGAGGTCAATGCGGCCCTTGCCGAACTCGAACTCTCCGGACGGGTTGTCTTCACCTCCGGTGGCGGGGTCGCCCTGGCCTAGGGCGAGGCCCCAAAATCACCCCAAGTTGACATCGGGCTCCTCGGCGTCCAACCCTCGCCGCCTTTCATCGGGCCAGCCAGCCCCAAGGACGCGCATGCACCTCGTCATCGTCGAGAGCCCGGCCAAGGCCAAAACCATCAACAAGTACCTGGGCCCGGACTACAAGGTCCTGGCCAGCTACGGCCATGTCCGCGACCTGCCACCCCGGGATGGATCGGTCCGTCCGGACGAGGACTTCGCCATGTCCTGGGAGGTGGACGCCAAGGCCGCGAAACGCCTGTCGGAGATCGCCGAGGCTGCCAAGGCCGCAGACCGCATCATCCTGGCCACCGACCCCGATCGGGAAGGCGAGGCCATCTCCTGGCACGTGCTGGATGTCCTGCAACAGAAGCGGGTTGTGAAGGATAAGCCGGTGGAACGGGTGGTGTTCAACGCCATTACCCGTTCGGCCGTGACCGAGGCCATGAAGGCGCCCCGGCAGATCGATATGGAGTTGGTCAAGGCCTACCTGGCCCGGCGCGCCCTCGACTATCTGGTAGGCTTTAACCTATCGCCGGTCCTCTGGAGGAAGCTACCGGGAGCCCGTTCTGCAGGCCGGGTGCAGTCCGTCTCCCTCCGCCTGGTCGTCGACCGCGAAATCGAGATCGAGCGCTTCATAACCCGGGAATACTGGACCGTCGAAGCCGACATGACCTCGGCCGGAGCGCCCTTCACAGCCAGGCTGGCAATCCATGAAGGCCGCAAGCTTTCAAAGTTCGACCTTGGCGACGAGGCCGCAGCCTCAGCGGCCCGCCAGGCGGTGATCTCTGCCGCCTTCACCATCTCGGCGGTCGAGAAGAAGCCCGCCCGACGCTCGCCGGCACCGCCCTTCACGACCTCGACCCTGCAACAGGAAGCCGCCCGAAAGCTCGGCTTCTCGGCCCAGCGCACCATGCAGGCGGCCCAGAAGCTCTATGAAGGTATCGACATCGGCGGCGAGACTGTGGGCCTGATCACCTACATGCGGACCGACGGCGTGCAGTCAGCGCCCGAGGCCCTGCAGGAAGCCCGACAGGTGATTTCAGGCCTCTTTGGAGCCGACTACGTGCCGGAGTCCGCCCGCCAGTACAGGACCAAGGCCCGCAATGCCCAGGAGGCGCACGAGGCGATCCGTCCGACCAGCCTTGGCCGGAACCCCGGGTCGCTCAGGCTGGAAGGCGACCTTGGCCGGCTCTATGAATTGATCTGGAAGCGTATGCTGGCCTCCCAGATGGAATCCGCACGGATCGAGCGGACCACGGTGGACCTGTCGACGGCTGATGGCCGTACCGGACTGAGGGCTACAGGGCAGGTCATCCTGTTTGACGGTTACCTGAAGGTCTACGAGGAAGGCCGGGATGATCCCGAGGACGAGGATGGCGGACGCCTGCCGCCACTCCGGGAGGCCGCCGGTGCCGAGGTTCGGGTCGCGCGCGCCGACCAGCACTTCACCGAGCCGCCGCCCCGCTATTCCGAGGCGAGCCTGGTGCGGAAGATGGAAGAGCTCAGCATCGGCCGCCCCTCGACCTATGCCTCGATCCTCTCGGTCCTGAGGGATCGCAGCTATGTCCGGATGGAGAAGAACCGCTTCATCCCGGAGGACAAGGGGCGCCTGGTCACCGTCTTCCTCGAGTCTTTCTTCAACCGCTATGTCGAGTACGACTTCACGGCGGCGCTTGAGGAAAAGCTGGACCAGGTGTCCGCAGGGGACCTGGACTGGAAAGCCCTTTTGCGGGAGTTCTGGGGCGATTTCCACGGGGCCACCCAGGAGGTCCTGCAGAGGTCCACCCGCGATGTCATCGAGGCCCTCAACACCACCCTGGGCCCCTTTCTGTTCCCCTCCCCCGGCGGCCGCGCCTGCCCCAAGTGCGGAACGGGTGAGCTATCCCTGAAGCCAAGCCGCTTCGAGCCCTTCATCGGTTGCTCGAACTATCCCGAGTGCCGGTACACGCGGAAGTTCGGCCCCCCCTCCGAGGAGGGGGACACCCCGGCTGGAGACCGCGAACTGGGGACCGATCCCGAGACCGGCCAGACGGTCTTCCTGAAGTCCGGGCGGTTTGGTCCCTTCGTCCAGCTGGGTGAGGAGGAAAAGCCGAAGCGCGCCTCCCTGCCGAAGGGCTGGTCGCCTGAGGCCATGGACCTGGAAAAGGGCCTGAGGCTCCTTCGCCTGCCCCGGGAGGTGGGGAACCATCCCGAGGATGGCGGCGTCATCCTGGCCGGCATCGGCCGCTACGGCCCCTTCGTGCAACATGCCGGGGTCTACGCCAACCTGCAGGGGGTAGACGAGGTCTTCGAGGTCGGGGTCAACCGGGCGGTGACCCTCCTGGCAGAGAAGAAGGCGGGCGGGGGGGCCCTGAACCGACCGTGGAGAGCGGAGCC
>JBMOEP010000053.1:0-9007 GCA_049314675.1 Phenylobacterium sp. | reverse complement strand
GATGATCCCGGCAAGCCAGTCCCATGGTGTCCCGGGTGCCGATGACGCGGAGATCTTCGCCGAGATCGCCAAGGGGGCCGGGGCCTCGGCCGACGCCCTGCGCCGCCTCACCTCCGACCTCGGCGAGGGCCCGGGAACGCTGGCCCTGCTGGACCGCGAAACCCTTGAAGGCCGACTGGTGCAGACCTGGGGCCCTGACGCCGGTGCCCTCTACGCCCTGGCGCTGATGCACTACTACCGGGACGACCGGGTGATGACCGCCCTGGGCCTCGAGCCCCGACCGCCCTTCCCCCTCGGCCACTCCCTGGAGGACGCCGACCCGGCCCTCCTTGCTCCCGTCAAGGCCCGGGCGCCCTTCTGGCGACCCGCGACCTGAGAGGACCCGCCATGCTCCTGCCCCTGTCCGACGCCGAGGTGGCCGACCATGTGGCCCGCATCGCACGCGACGGCTACGCGATCCTTCCGGACGCCATTCCACCAGGCCTCCGCCAGGAGATCTGCGACGAGCTGGACCGGCTGGAGCGCGTGCGGCCCGGAGGCGACATTCCGCCCGCGCCCTTCACCGGGCGGGTCACCCGGCGCTGGTTCGACCTGCTGAACGACGGCGAGGTCTGGCAGAGGGTGGCGGTCCATCCCTGGATCCTGCAGATCCTGCCCCACGTCCTGGGCGAGGGCTTCCTGCTGTCGACGATGGGCAGCGCTGTCGTTGGGCCGGGCGAGCCGGCGCAGCCGATCCACGTGGACGATGGCGTCTACGCCTTCCCGCGCCCCCACCCCAACCTGGTGTGCAACACCATGTGGGCCCTGACCGACTTCACTGAGGAGACGGGCGCCACCCGCGTGGTTCCCGGCAGCAACACCTGGGACCACGACCCAGACCCGCGCACGGCCTACGACACCCTACCCCTGCTGATGCCGGCGGGCGGGCTCGCCTTCGTGGTGGGGACCTGCTTCCACGGCGCCGGGGCCAACCGGTCCGACCGGGACCGGGCGGCGCTGACCATCAACTACTGCAACGGGTCCATGCGCCAGCAGGAGAACCTCATGCTGGGGATCAGCCCGGGGCGGATGATGGGATTCGCCCCCGAGCTGCAGGACCTGCTGGGATTCCGCACGTGTAAGGGCTCTGGGCACATCTTCGCCCAGGATCCCCGGCTGGAGATGCAGCGTCACTATGGCGATGCCGCCGCCGAGGACCCCTACCTTGCGAGGCGCAACGCCCTGCACGGTGACAGGACGTCCCGCCGTCCGGTCTGAGGCCCCCGACTGGCGACCGGTCAGGCCTTGCCGCTGAGGAAGCCCTTCACGAGGTTGAGGGCGTCATCAACCACGCTGCCGTCGTTGTTGGTGTCGAGCATGGCGAGGACGTCGCCGAACTGCCCGCCCTGGAGCTTGCCGAGCAGGCCCGTGACGAGGTCACCGCCGGCGCCGCCCACGTGCCCCTGAAGCGCGGCGACGACGCCGGGCAGCATCGCCATGACCTGAGAAACGTCGAGGCCGGCGGACTCGGCGACGCCCGAGGCGATCTGGGTGACGTCATGCCCCTGGGAGAGCTGGCTCAGGACCCCGCTGAGGGCGGTCTGGGCGAGCGCCGGGTCAATCCCGAGCTTGCCGATGGTCTCGGCCAGGGCGGGATTCTGGCTGACGCCCGCAATGATGTCGTTGATGTTCATGAGATTTTCCCCTCAGGTTAGACTTCTACCAATGCCGGACTTTTCCGACATCCACGTGAACAAAGTCGGAGCCCGGATAATATCCCACGCCGCCGCGTCCCAGGGCGACGGCGGTGTCCCGGAGGCGGGCCAGCGACACCCCAGGAATCCGGAGATCCATGGCCATGCCCCGCATGTGCAGGCTGCGCGTCGCAACGCCTGACGAGTTAGCGTGGAGGGCGGCGTTGCTGGCCGGCGAGCGATAGCCGGAGATGACCTGCACGGCATCCGGGCGGCCGACCTGGCCGGCGAGACCCGCCACCAGGTCCAGAAGCCCCGGCGCCATGGGATGGACATCTCCCGTCCGGTGATCCCTCAGGACCCGATCCAGGGCTGCAAGCGCGTCGGGCACGTAGCGCCCGCCTTCGAAGTAGGTCGCGGCCAGCTTTTCACCGGTATGTAGGTTCAGGAGGGAAAGGTGGCGCGGCGCGGAGGCCAGGGCCTCCTTGGCCAGCAGGGCCGGTGCGGCGAGCCCAAGGGCTCCGGCCAGAAGTCGGCGGCGTCCGATCATGGACAAGTCTCCTCTACGCCCCGACGCCTGTCTGCCCGACCCGCCGCCGCCTGGCAAGCCTGAGCCGGATCACATGCCTGCAAGGGCGGCGGCGAGGCGAGCGTCCCAGCCGTAGACATCGTGGAGATAGCCGACGCGGCCGTCCGGCCCCGGGATCGCCGTCCAGTGGACGACATACAGGGGCTCCTGCCGGGTCAGGGCGATGCGCAGGGTCGCGCCTGTCGCGAGGTCTGCCTGCATCCGCTTCCCACCCCGGCCCTGGGGGGCCAGCAGGAGGTCGGCCAGGACCAGGGGGGACTCCACCCGCATGCAGCCGTGGCTGAGATGGCGTTCCCGACGGCGGAAGGCGTCCCGCCCGGGGGTGTCGTGCAGGTAGACCCCAAAGGGGCTGACGAGGTCGAACTTGACAAGCCCGAGGGCCGCCTTCGGTCCGGGCAGTTGCTGGAGGCGACCTCCGATCCGCACGTAGCCGTTTCGCGCCAGGTAGCCAGGATCCCGGGCCGCCTTGGGAAGGATCTCCTCCCGGGCGATGCGGTCTGGGACGTTCCAGGGCGGGTTCAGGACGATGGCGTTGAGGCGCGAGGCGAAGATCGGCGTCGGGTCCCTGACCGATCCGGGGATCACCCGGAAGGCGTGGACGATCCGCCCGCCCCGGTAGAGGGCCCCGGTCGCCGACCCCGTATCAATTTCCAGCCTGTCCTGGGGCAGGGACCTCGGCAGCCATCGCCGCCGCTCCATGTTGGCATCGACCTGGGCGAGGCGAAATTCCGCCGGGGTATTGAGATGGCGGAGCGTCGCCGGGCCGAGGACGCCGTCAACGTCGAGTCCGTTGCGAAGCTGGTAATCGGACAGGGCGCTGCGGAGGTCAGGGTCGAAATGATCCGGCGCAGGGGCGCGGGGGGCGGCATCGCCTTCCGCCTCCAGGCGTCGCTGGAGTGCCAGGACCCCGGGGCCGATGTCGCCCTGTCGAAGGGCCCGGCCTTCGGAAAGGCGGGGCCAGCCGCCCTGCTGGACGACCTCGGAGAGGTGGAGACGGGTCCTCGCCAGGGTCGCATAGGCCACGTCACCGGGGGAGAGGGCTCCGGCCCAGGTTTCAAGGCGGCCTGCGGCGTGGGCCTCCGACATCTCGCGGTCGACCTGCCGCCGCGCGGCGGCCAGGGCCCAGAGGGGATCGAGGTCGCCGGGCTTCTGGGTCTGGCCAAGCTCAATGGCGGCGAGGCGCTCCACCTGGGTCCAGAGTTCGGCATCGGGCACGGCACGGTCGGGTTGTGCGCGCCCGGCCCTGACGAAGGCCGACAGCAGGGCTGAGCGCTCCGATGGGGACAGGGAAAGGCTGGGGGGAGGCGCGGCCCACGCGCTGGCACCACCCGCAAGCGCAAGGACCAGGACCAGCAAGGCAAACTTCAGTTTCATCGGGGGCTCCGCAGGGCACCGGCGATGCCGACCCGCCCTGACGGGAGCGAGGGTAGGCGACGGCGGGGGCTGTCCGCAATGCCCGCACCGCTCCAAGACCCCTTCCCTCCGCAGCGATACGGATGAAGGATGACCTCAATCATCAGCGGTGGGAGGATCGGACATGACGGATGCAAACGGGACCGACAATCCGGAAGGGTCGACCGACTGGGCCGCCCTCTCGGCGGAGCTCGAGCAGACCCTGCGCCTGCGCTCCATTCCCTTCGCCATGAAGATGTTCGAACGGCGCGAGGACATGGAGGCCATTCCCCGGATCCGCCGGCCCAGCGCCGTCCACACCCTGGACCAGGTGGTGGGCCAGGCCTCCCGCCTGGGCTGGACGGTGGGCGTCACCGCGGAGGACCTCGTGGGTGCCCAGTGCCGGGCGGTGGTCGGCCTGGGCAGCGCCAAGACCGACGACTGGCGCTCGGGCCGGCACATGCAGGGGGTCTGGTTCGAGGATGAGGCCGGCGCGGCGGCGCACCAGGCGGCCATGCACTGCGTCCCGGACGGCCAGTTCGAGGCGCTGGCGGTCTCGCCCCTGGCAAGCGGCCGGCTCGGCGAACCCGACATCGCCCTCTTCTACGCCACGCCGGGGGCCATGATGTACTTCATCAACGGCCTGCAATGGTCGGGCTACAAGCGCTTCGACTGGGGCGTCGTAGGGGAGTCCGCCTGCGCCGATTCCTGGGGCCGGGCCCTGACCACCCGGACGCCCAGCCTCTCCATCCCCTGCTTCGCCGAGCGCCGCTACGGGGGAGTCCTAGATGATGAAATGCTGATGGCGACCCCGCCGGAATACCTCTTCAAGGCCCTCGCCGGCATGAAGGCCCTAGCGCGCAACGGCTTCCGCTATCCCTTCCCCCAATACGGCGTGCAGCAGGACGTCCGCGCCGGCATGGCGGTGAGCTACGGGAACGGCTGAGGCCGCCTCAGGCGCGGCGGCGAAGCGCGTTGACGCCCAGGCCCGCCAGCATAACCGTGACGGCTCCGGCGAGGATGCCTGCAAACAGGGGGCCGGACAGGCCCGGAAGGGCAGTGAAGGCCGGTGACATGGCGAACACGACACCTGCCCCAAAGACACCCCCAACCGCACCCAGAAGCGCGTTGCCGAAGGGCCCGGTATCTGCGGACCGAAGCAGGTTGCAAAGCATGCAGCCGCCAACGATCCCGCCGATGATGTGAACCGCTAGTACGAGAGAGCCCGCACCCATTCGACAGCCCCCCTGAGGTCAATCAACCTTTACAAAGTGTTCACAAGGTCGGGCGCGGGTCAATCGGACCTCACCGGCTTGTGATCACTTGAAGAGGTGACCCCAGGTCTGGCGGAGGTGGGCCTTCTGGACCTTTCCCATGGCGTTCCTTGGCAAGGAGTCCACGAAGATCACGCGTTTGGGCGTCTTGTAGGGGGCCAGCTGGCGACGAAGCCTGGCGATGAGGTCGGCCTCGTCCGGCGCCGGGTCCCCAGCCTCGACCACCGCAACCACACCTTCGCCAAAGTCCGGGTGGGGAACCCCGATCACGGCACTCTCGCGGACCCCGGGAAGCTCATCCAGGATCAGCTCCACCTCCTTGGGATAGACATTGTAGCCACCGGAGATGATCAGGTCCTTGGCCCGGCCGGAGATCCAGAGACGGTCGTCAGGGTCGACCCGGCCGACATCGCCGGTGATGAAGAAGCCATCCGCAGTGAACGCCTCGTGGGTCTTCTCCGGCATGCGCCAGTAGCCTGAGAAGACGCTAGGGCCCCGGATCTCGATGACCCCGGTGCCCTCCCCGCCCCCGATGCGAAGCTCTACGCCCGGCAGGGGATAGCCCACCGAGCCGGCGATACGGTCGCCGGCGAGCGGATTGGTGGTGATGATCACCGCCTCGCTCATGCCGTAGCGTTCAAGGATCCGGTGGCCCGTCCTGGCCTCGAAGGCCTCGAAGGCGCTCTCCAGGAGGGGCGCCGAGCCGCTGATGAACAGGCGCATGTGGGCCACCGCTTCCTGGGTCAGGCCCGGGTTGGCGAGGAGCCGGGTGTAGAAGGTCGGAACCCCCATCATGACCGTTGACCGGGACAGGCCCTCCAGGACGGCCGCATCCTCGAAGCGGTTGAGCCAGACCATCGGGCCGCCTGACAGGAAGGCGCAGTGGAGGGCCACGAACAGGCCGTGGACATGGAAGATCGGCAGGGCGTGCAGCAGGACGTCGTCCGGCGAGAAGCCCCAGGCTTCGTGCAGGGCCAGGGCGTTGGCGGCCAGGGCACCGTGGGTCAGCATGGCCCCCTTGGAGCGTCCCGTGGTGCCGCTGGTGTAGATGAGTGAGGCCAGGTCAGACGCCGCGCGGGGCTCCACCCGGGTGTCCGGGTCGAGGGCGGCCGCCTCTGCCACGAAGGCCCCGGCGTCCTGGATGAAGACCGCGGGCTCGGCGTCCTTCAGGAAATAGTCCACCTCTGGAGGCGTGTAGGCCGCGTTCAGGGGCAGGAAGACCGCACCGGCCCTCAAGGTCGCAAGATAGATCACCACCGCGTCCACGGACTTCTCAACCTGCAGGGCGACCCGCTCGCCAGGCGCAGCGCCCCGCCGCCTCAGCAGGTTTGCGACCCGGGCGGCACGATCCTCCAGGTCGCCATAGCTGACCGGTTCCAGGCCAGGTTGGAGAAAGCAGGGACGGCTCCGGTCCGACGGAAACCGGGACGCCAGAAGATCATAGAGATTGTCCGACATGTTCCCTCCCCGGCCCACATCACTGGCAGTACCGAGGGTCTCGGCTAGCACACGGCCCCCAAGGCCCCAACCCCTTGTCCCCGGCGCCCGTTCCTGGCTCCTCGGTGGGCCCGCAAGCCCAGCCCTCCATTGACAGCCGCGCCGGCAGGCCTCTCTCCTGCGTTCAGGCAATCATCGTCAGGAGGACGGATATGGAGATCGGCGGGGTTCTGGCGATCAATGCGGGGGTTTCGGCCCTCTGTTTCCTGGTCCTCTGGCGCGTGGCCGTCGCCCTGAAGGACCCCAGCTTCATCGACAGCTGGTGGGGCGCGGGCATGGTGGTGATCGCCATCTCCACCTACCTGCAGTCCGACGGCGGCCCGCATGCAGCCCTGCTCACCCTTCTGTGCGCAGCCTGGGGTCTGCGGCTGGGGATCTACCTGCTCTGGCGCTGGCGCCAGCACGGGGCCGACCGCCGCTATACCCGGATGATGGCCGACGCTAAGGAAAAGAAGGGGTGGGACTTCGCCACGGCCAGCCTGATCTACGTCTTCTCACTCCAGGCGCTCTTGCAGTTCATCGTCTGCCTGCCAGTCCAGCTGGGCCAGTTCTCGGGGCCGGCAAGCCTGGGGCCGCTGGCCTGGGCTGGTGCCGCACTGGCGGTGACAGGCATCCTCTTTGAGACCATAGGCGACGCCCAGCTGGTACGTTTCAAGGCCAATCCGGACAACGCTGGCAAGGTGCTCGACACGGGACTGTGGCGCTACACGCGCCACCCCAACTATTTCGGCGACGCCTGCACCTGGTGGGGCCTCTACCTGATCGCGGCCGACACCGGCCTGCTGGGCGCCCTGTCCATCGTGGGTCCGGCCCTTCTGACCTTCCTGCTGACCCGCTGGAGTGGCGTGCCCACCACCGAAGGGCCCATGCGCCGCAAGAAGCCCGACTACGCCGACTATGTAGCGCGGACCTCCAGCTTCATTCCCATGCCGCCGAAGCGCGGGAGCTGAAGCCGGGAATCCTATCCGGACCCGCCCAGACGGCGTGGGTCCCACTGGAAATCTTGTGCGGTAGGGCGATCCGGCAGACCGGACCGTCCTCAATCCGCCGGGCGTCCAGAAGGATGCATTCCGAAGCCTGACGATTCTCGTCGATCAGGAAACTGACCAGGTAGCCGTCATCCTCGGCGGTCGCATCCCGCCTCGGGGCGAAGGGTGCCTCGCTTGCGAAAACCCCCGGCGGCAGGCGGTATTCCGTGGTCGCCCCGGTCTCGAGGTCAGACTTTACAAAGCCATTGAACAGGAACCAGCCGGGCTCGGGCAGAGTGGAATAGGCATAGCGGTAAGGTAGCCCGGCCCGACGGCCATTGATCATGCCGAACTCCATGATCCTGGGGTCCAGCCTTTCCTCCCGGGTCGAGCCATCCCGCAGGTTGAAGCGCCAGCGGTGCAGGTGCGGACGAAAGCTCATCTCGTCCAGGTAGGCCATCATGTGGCCGAAGCCGGGGGGGGCGTCGGCGCGGGGCTGGGGCATGGGCTCGTCCTGGAAATAACCGTCCAGGACCACCTCGTCGCCGTCCTCGTAGGCGTTCAGCCAGTGAAGGACATAGGTGGGTGCGGCCTCGAACCAGCGCGGCTCCCCGCCTTCCCGGGGCAGGATGGCGAACCGGCTGGGCAGGCCCTCGTGCAGGCGCACCGCGTGTATGCCCCGCGCCAGGAGGTCGGCGTCCCAGAACACCGGCAGGTCGTTCAGGATCACGAAGCGCTCGGTGAAGGCCATGTCGTGCGGCAGGCGCGGCCCGGGGAGGTCGATGGCCTGCAGGACCTTCAACCGGTTGTCCGCCCCGACCAGTCCGTAATGCAGGTAGGGCGCATGTTTGGAATAGTTGAAGAACATCAGCTCACCGGTGCGCTCGTCCACCTTGGGATGGGCGGAGATCCCGTCGATGGGGGTCCAGCCCTCAACGCCCAGGGTCTCAAGGGTAATGGGATCCAGCCGGTAGCCCTCGCCGCACTGGTAGAAGGTCGAAAGGGCAGTCCCGGCGTGGACCAGGATGTCGGTCGAAGAGGAGTCCTTCAGGGCCCCATGGGCACCGAAGCCCGGCCGCTTGGCCAGTTGGATGGGATCGGCCAGCCCGCCCCACAGGGCGCCTCCCGCCTCCTGCTCGGCCTGGAAGCCGCGGGTGCGCACGAAGCGGTTGGCATAGCTGGCGCGTCCGCCCCGGAAGACCATCCTGTGGATCATCCCGTCGCCGTCGAACGGGTGATAGCGCCCCAGGGGCTGATGAACCGGGTTCTCGGTATTGCGCAGGTAAACGCCTTCCAGGTCCTCGGGGATACGGCCCTCGATGACCTCTGGGTCCGGAAGGTCTACCTCCTCGTGGAGAGGGGTCCAGGCACCGGTCAGGTAGGGGTGGGTCGTCTCGCGAAGGGTCGTCAGGACCGGGGACTGTCGACGGAGGGGCATGGCGGACCTCGGCTGGCGGCTGCGGGCCAGACTAGACCTCCGGCCCGTCCCCGTCGAGCCGCGGTCCGTGGCGCATGGGCCGGGCCCTGAGCCGGGCCGGAGGCGGAGTCTGGCGGAAGTCCCCGGCAACACCGATCCGGGCGTTGCAGTCCGGGCAACGGACCACCGCCGCGTCC
>JBMOEP010000052.1:0-9070 GCA_049314675.1 Phenylobacterium sp. | reverse complement strand
CACTGTCCTGAAGGCCGACAGTCGGGATTGCCCCCGCTGCGACGCTGTCTTCACGGGGGCCGAGAGCCCGCGTATCGCGCCAGGAGGCGAGCAGGTGCTGGATCCCATCACCGCTTACCAGGTCACCTCCATGCTGCAGGGGGTCGTCCAGCGCGGGACCACCGCGGCGGTCTCCTCGCTCGGCCGCCCGATTGCCGGAAAGACCGGGACTACCAATGACTACCGGTCGGCCTGGTTCATCGGTTACACGCCGCAAATGGTCGTGGGCGTCTTCGTCGGTTTCGATGATAACCGCAGTCTGGGCGAGGGTGAATCCGGGACCCGGGCCGCGGTGCCGATCTTCATGGACTTCATGAAGGGGGCGGCCAAGGACCTTCCCAGGGTGGACTTCAAGGCCCCGCGCAACGCCAAGTTTGTAAACATCAACGGTATCCGCGAGGCCTTCCGTCCCGGGACGGAACCGAAGATCGTAGTGACACCCTCAGTACTCACGCGCGATGGGCTTCCGGTGAGGCCTCTCACATACGACGAACTGAACCGTCGCTCTGGCGAAACGCAGCCGGCCCCGGAGCGCCGGCCGGACGAGATGAACGGATTGTATTAGGGGGGCGTCCGCGCTAAGCCGCGCGCCCGGGTTCCAGGAGAATTCCCATGAGAACGGATGTCGAGGCCGCGAAGGCTGACATCGAGCAGACGATTGCTCTGCTCAGGAGGCGTCTTTGACTGGGATGTCGCACTCCGTAAACTTCATGAGCTGAACGCCCGGGTCGAGGACCCGACGCTCTGGGATCGTCCCGGCGAGGCCCAGGCGCTCAGCCGCGAGCGGTCCCGCCTGGCAGCCTCGATCGAAGCCGTGACCGGTCTCGAGCGGGACCTGGTTGACGCCGTGGGCTATGCCGAGATGGCCGACGAAGAGGACGACGAGGCTACTCTCGAAGAGGCTCGCGCCCAGCTCAAGGCCATCCGCGACCGGGCGGCCCGGGCTGAACTTGAGGCCCTGCTGTCCGGCGAGGCCGACGGCAACGAAGCCTTCCTGGAAGTGAACTCCGGCGCCGGCGGCACAGAGTCCTGCGACTGGGCGGGCATGTTGCTTCGCATGTACACGCGCTGGGCCAACGCTCACGGCATGACCGTCGACTTCCTCGAGGAAACCTCCGGCGAACAGGTGGGGATCAAGTCGGCGACGATCCAGATCAAGGGGACCAACGCCTACGGCTGGCTGAAGACGGAAGCGGGGGTGCACCGGCTGGTGCGCATCTCGCCCTTCGACTCCGCCGCCAAGCGCCACACGAGCTTTGCTTCGGTCTGGGTCTATCCCGTAGTCGACGACACCATTGTCATCGACATCAATCCCGCAGACGTCAGGACCGACACCTACCGGGCCTCGGGGGCGGGCGGCCAGCACATCAACAAGACAGACTCCGCTGTCCGCCTGACCCACATCCCGACCGGCGTGGTCGTGGCTTGCCAGATGGGCCGGTCACAGCACCAGAACCGCGATGAGGCCTGGCGCATGCTCCGCGCCCGGCTCTATGAGCTGGAACTCCAGAAGCGGGAGGCCGAGGCCCAGGCCCTGCAGGAGCAAAAAACCGACATCGGCTGGGGACACCAGATCCGCTCTTACGTCCTGCAGCCCTATCAGATGGTCAAGGACCTGCGCACCCAGGTGGAGACCTCGGATACCCAGGGGGTGCTCGACGGCGATCTTGACACCTTCATGGGCGCGAGCCTGGCCCAGCGGGTGGGGGTCACCCGGGAAGGGTGAGGTCCTGGAGACGGTTCCCTTCTGACTTGATTGTCTGACAGGCTGGCTGACGTTCAAGATGGGGAGGCGGACAATGCGGTGTCCGCCGCCAGATCGCTGCCCTGCGCCAACAGCGGAAAATGAGGCGTCGCCGGAAACCCGCCGTTCGCATTTCACGAGGCGGTCCAACGTGAACGACCGCCTTCCAGATTCAAACCCGGGCGAGATAGCGTCTGGAGTTCGCCGCGCTTAACGGCCTGTGGTGCCCAGGAAGTGCTACCTCGCCGACGCCGGGGAACGCCAAACACCAGGAGGTGGACTGAGCCCGGCACTATCGCCTCCGTCTAGGTCGCCTCTTTGAGGTAGCCGGTGGCTGCCTTTGCGACTTCCTGCGCCAAGGCTGACCACGACATCTCCAGCAGGATGGGGTCGTCACCCCGGGACTTCGAGACAAAAGACGAGACTATGATTTGGTAGGAGAACCCGATCACTGCCCGTCGCCGATGTTCGGGCAGGAAATGAAGAAAACCGGAAACGGCATTATTGTAATGCCCAAAAACTCGGCCGCGGCCGGCCAGTCCAATGGCGCGGAGCGACGGAGTGAGCATGCGATAACTATACAAAACGCGGTGTAAAGCCTCATCCCGCTCCGATATTTCAGCCAGGATTTCAGAGAGTTCAGATACAATCTGGCTTGGTCCAGCAAATTGTTGCCCGTTCAGACGCTCGCAGACAGCATCTTCGAGGCGCCTTATGGCCTCCAGCTTGATGGCCTGAACGAGACTGTCCTTGCCGTCGAAACGTCGATAGATGTTGCCGACAGGGATGCCTGCCGCTTCGGCAACCTCTGCCATCGAGAAGCCGTCATTTCCCTTGCGCACAAGCACTTCGGTTGCGGCGGCAACAATGCGGGCCAGCGCCGCGCGGCTCCGCTCCTGCACCGGGCGTCGGACGAATGGGGACGCCTCGTAAAAGTCCATACTCCCTTGTCTGCCAAGACACCGCACTGTCAATGTTGGCGCGCGGTAAAGGGTCGGAGCCTGCACGGATGCTGCGCCTGCCCGGTCACTATTGAGGTGATGCTCTGGACCTCATCCAGCATGGAGTGTCCGGGCGCTTCACA
The DNA here is from genome assembly GCA_049314675.1 of Phenylobacterium sp. Classification (GTDB taxonomy): domain Bacteria; phylum Pseudomonadota; class Alphaproteobacteria; order Caulobacterales; family Caulobacteraceae; genus Phenylobacterium. Next base: position 6,203 of record JBMOEP010000052.1, on the reverse strand, counting down.
GGCCAATATGCAAATGATATTCGCTTTCAAGCGTTCCTTTTGGAAATCCAGCCATTTTCCCTCCACCGAGGACATGACCCATGGATCTGCAACTCGCCCCCGCCGACCTGGCCTTTCGTGAAGAGGTTCGCGCCTTTCTGGACGCGCACCTGACCGAGGACTTGCGCGCAGCCGGGGCGGCAAGGACGGGCTCCTTCTGCGACCTGGCACCGACTGCAAAATGGCATGCCACGCTTCATCGAAAGGGGTGGGTGGCGCCGGACTGGCCTGTCGAGCACGGCGGAACGGGCTGGACAACGACCGAGCGCCACATCTTCGCGTCAGAATGCGCCTCGGCCGGGGCACCGGGCATACACAGTTTTGGTATCCGCATGTGCGGTCCGGTGATCATCGGGTTCGGAACCCCCGAGCAGCAGGCCTACTATCTGCCGAGGATCCTGTCGGGCGAACACCGTTGGTGTCAGGGCTATTCCGAGCCTGGCTCAGGCTCGGACCTCGCCTCACTTCAAACCCGTGCCCAGCCGGACGGCGACGACTATGTCGTAAACGGAACCAAAATCTGGACCAGCCTGGCACATCAGGCGACGCACATCTTCTGTCTCGTGAGAACGGACCTGGAGGCCAAGCCGCAGCGCGGCATCTCCTTCCTCTTGATCGACCGCAACACGCCTGGCCTGACCATGCGCCCGATCATCAACATCTCGGGCGAGCATGAGTTCAACCAGGTCTTCTTTGACGACGTGCGGGTTCCGAAATCCCAAAGGATCGGGGCCGAGAACGAGGGTTGGACCGTTGCCAAGTACCTTCTCGAGTTCGAGCGCGGCGGCAACTACGCCAACGGGCTCTGGGCGAGGTTGAAATGGGTGCGAGACCTGGCGTCCAGGTACGCCACTGAGGACGCAGGGTTTGGCTGCAAACTCGCTCAGGTCGAGATCGATATCACAGCGGTCGAAATGCAGGAGCACCGGGTCGTTTCCGCCCGGGCCCTAGGCGAGTCTCCGGGCGCGGCCGCTTCAATGCTCAAGCTCCAGGGGAACGTCCTTACCCAGCGACTTGACGAATTGGCGATAGAGGCCTTGGGACCACAGGCGAGCCACGAAGGCCGCGAGGCGGCTGTGGCCATGGGGCGCTATCTGTATGACCGGGCGGTTACGATCCTCGGGGGAACCAGCGAGATCCAGCGTAACATCATGGCGCGGGCAATGCTGGGGATCTGAAGGCACCCGCCCTACTGCATCGTGATCGCGGTCTCGAAAGCCGGACGGGCGGCGACCCTGGCGACATAGGCCCTAAGGTCCCGCATGTCGTCCGGCCCGCGAATTCGGCACAAAATGCAGTTTCAGAAGCGGTTATGGCATCCTGATGATCTGCGGCGTTAGCTGCGGCCGGGACGGGTTGACAGGTGGTCGAGGCACCGTCCCGGCTGCGCCTCAGCCTGCGATGGCCATGAACCGTTTCGCCAGAATGCCGTCGGCCTGGGCCATGATGTTGCGGACAACCTCGGCGCAGGTCGGCACATCGTGGATCAGGGCCTGGCTCTGGCCCGTGGTCCAGATACCGCCATTCAGATCACCATCGCGCAAGACGTTGTTGCGGCCCCGGACGCCCGCCATCAGTTCCTTCACGTCGGCGAAGGACTTGGTCGGGTCCTTCTGGATCTCCGCCACCTGTTCCGAGATGGCGTTGCGAGCGACCCGGGCGGTGTTCTTCAGGGAGCGACCCACCAGCACCGTGTCCCGCTCGGTGAAGTCCACGATCTGCTGCTTCACGGCGGGGTGTATCTGGGCCTCTACCGTCGCACAGAAGCGGGTGCCCATGTTAACGCCTTCGGCACCAAGAGCGAGGGCGGCAACCAGGCTGCGCCCGTCGGCCATGCCGCCGGACGCGATCACCGGCACGTCCACTGCATCCACTGTCGCGGGCAGGAGCACCACGAGGCCGATATCGTCCTCGCCCGGGTGCCCGGCACATTCGAAACCGTCGATGCTGATCACGTCTACGCCGTGACGCACGGCAGAGACCGAATGTCGGACGGAGGTGCACTTGTGGATCACCTTCACGCCGGCTTCCTTGAAGCGGGGCAGATGGTCCACCGGCGCGCGTCCCGCCGTTTCAACTATCTTGATGCCAGACGCGATGATGGCCTCGCGATAGTCGTCATAAGGGATCGGGTTGATCGATGGCAGCAACGTCAGGTTTATGCCAAAGGGCTTGGAGGTCAGGGCCTTGGTCTTCTCGATTTCCGCCAGAAGGGCCTCGCCCGACGGGAACATGTGAGCGGTGATGAAGCCCAGTGCCCCGGCATTGGCCACTGCTGCCACCAGCTCGCCATAGCCGACCCCGGTCATCCCTCCCATGACGATCGGCGTCTCGACCCCGAACATCTCCGTGATGCGCGTCTTCATGTTGTGATCTCCCTGAGCTTGTCTTTGTTGAACTTCATTGACCGCGAAATTCCGGGGCCCGTTTTTCCCTGTAGCTGGCGACGCCTTCGCGGAAGTCTTCAGTCCGGGTACACAGGTCCTGTTCCTTGTCAGCATCGGCAAAGCCCACATCATAGGGGTCTTCCAGGGCTGACCAGACTTGCGCCTTCATCGCGGCAAGGGCTCGGGGGGCTGATTGAGATGCAATCTGCCGGGCGTAGGCGGTCACGTGCTCGCCCAGAGCGTCGTCCTCCAGGACGGTGTTGACGATGCCAAGCCGTTCAGCCTCGGCGCCATCTATACGTCGGGCGGAATAGAGAAGGTCAAGCGCCCGGGCAGAGCCGATCAGGCGTGCCAGCAGCCACCCGGAGCCTTTTTCCGCCGGTACGCCCAGACGGGCGAAGGTGGCGTTCATCACTGCAGACCGGGCAGCAAAGCGAATGTCGCAGTGAAGGGCGAGGATGAAGCCCCAGCCGAACGCCGGGCCGTTGATCGCGGCGATCGTCGGCTTGCGGGAGGTGATCAATTCATTCCATCCGCCCGAGAAGAACCGTGACAGATCCGGTCCGACGTCGTCTCCCCATTGCGGTGGCGCGTAATCCTCTGCTGTCGAGGGTGCGTTGGAGGCCCCGCCCGCTCCAATAACGCTCAGATCAAGGCCCGCGCAGAACCCGCGCCCCGCGCCTGTGATGACGATCACCCGGCATTCGGGATCGGCTGCCGCGCGCCGGACAGCGGTGAAGAAGAGCTGCAACATGGCCGGGGTGAGTGCATTCAGCTTCTCCGGCCGGTTGAAGGTGATCGTGGCCACGCCGTGATCCACGCCGTAACCGATCTGATCGTGCTCGCTCATCCTACCCTCCCTCATTGGTGGCATCGTCAGCATGACCGCGCCCGGACCCTTGCACGACATCAAAGCGAATAACATTCGCATATTGACCTGTGAAGTCCGCGTTCTGCCAGGTCACCGCCGGATGGGGCCCTTGTGGGTTGGATTTGGCCGGAGGCCTCTCCTGGCGAGCCCGCCGTCTGCCGCCATTGTCAACATTCGTAGGGACTTGCGCGGGTGCCGATGCGGGCAGCTCACGTCTTTTCGGCGTCTCAGTCCGATCACCGGTTCCGACGGATCGGAACAGGATCTAGGCCGACGGGGTCGCGGCAGGGGCAGGCGACGGCGACGGTGCGACCGCCACCTTGGGCCTCTGGAGCTTGATGCTGCGCCCCTCGAACGAGGCACCTGGCTCGATGGCCAGCTGCTCGGCTGTGATGTCGCCCTCGACACTCGCCGTGCTGTGGAGGCGCACCTGCTTGGCGCTAATCCCACCAGCGATGCGCCCTCGGACCTCGGCGGTCTCGGCGACCACCTGGCCTTCGACCCTTCCAGTCTCCCCGATGGTCAGCCTCTCGACCCTCACATCACCGCGCACCAGTCCGTCGATCTGGACCTCGCTGTCGCTCTGTACCGAGCCTTCGATGACCAGGTTCTGGGCCAGGATAGAGGCTGGCCGGGCCCGGTTACGGGCCGTCGCTTCGGCACCCGGGGCCGGAGAAGCCAGGGGGTTGATCTCGGGAGCCGGGGAGATCCGGTTATCCGGCTTGGTTGCTGGCTTGCTGAACATTTTCACCTGCGCGGATGAAGCGATAGGGGTTTACCGCCCGGCCGTTGAGCCAGATCTCGTAATGGAGGTGGGGACCCGTGGACCTGCCGGTACTGCCAAGGGCGCCGACCCTCTGGCCCACGGCGACCCTTTGGCCAGGGGACACGGAGATCGCGGACAGATGGGCATAGCGGGTCTTGAATCCCCGCCCGTGGTCGACCTCGATCGTTTTGCCGTACCCCGACCGGATGCCGGCGAATGACACGACCCCCGGAGCCGTCGTCATGACCGGGGAGCCGAACCCGGACACGAAATCGAGGCCAGAGTGGAAGGCCGGGCGGCCTGTGAAGGGGTCGAAGCGCACGCCAAAGCTGCTGGTCGTGCGGGCACCGACCTGGGGTTGGGCAAAGGGGAGTTGGCTGGCGGCCTCTGACAGGGTGTCTGCGACCGACAGGTTCTCGGCCGCGCGTTGAATCCGCTCTGCAAAGCGCTCGTCGACATCCAGCACGGCGGCAAGGGCCCGGGAGTCGGGTGCCTCGAGAAGGGGGCCCCCCGATGCCGAAGGCGAGGCGAAGCTCGACGGGGCGAGGCCCGCGAGGCGGAAGGCCAAGCGTAGCCGGTCCGCTCTTCCCCGCGAATAGTCATCAGCGGCGTCGACGAGCCGCTCCTGGTTGGCCTGGACCCCGGCTATGCGCGCGATCGGGCTTGCATCCGCATTCGGAATGCCCCGGAGCGCTGGCGACAGCGCCGCCATGGCGCCAGGCTCGCCCCGAAGGTCTGTGAGGAGCAGGGCGAGCGCCGCGTGACGCTTCTCGATCGTCTCTGCGAGGCCTCCGAGGCTGGCATCAGAGGCGTTCAGCTGGGCGACGGCGCTGTTCAGCCTGGCCTCGCGATCGGCCACCCAGCGCTCGGACCGGGCCTGCATCCGGGCCAGCTCGCGGTCACTCCGCGACTGGGTGAAGGCACCGACCGCGATGGCGATCGAGGACGTGGCAATCCACACCAGGGCGCCGAGGACGATGGCCGCAAAGAACATCTGCCGACCTGGTGACAGGACGACGCCCTTCATCTCTCCGCCGGAGCGAAGATAGAGGTGGCGTTCAGGGAATAGGGCCTGGATCAAGCCGCGGATTTGCGCGATGCGCGTCATGCTCACCTTGCCAATAGCCGATGGTGAAGCCGTTATTGTCTATCCGGGACCCAGCTGGCAACCCGATGATTCGCCGGGGGCTTCCGGTCAGAGGCCCTGGGCGGCTTTGAGGACCTCAGCGGCGTGGCCGGGAACCTTCACCTTCCGCCAGATCCTGCGGATCCCGCCATCCGCCCCGATCAGGAAGGTCGAGCGTTCGATGCCCATGTATTTGCGTCCGTACATGCTCTTCTCGACCCAGGCGCCATAGGCCTCGACCATGGTGCCTTCGGGGTCTGAACCCAGGGCGACCTTCAGGTCGTATTTGGCGGTGAACTTGCCATGGCTGGCGACGGTATCCTTGGAGACGCCAAGGACGTGGGCACCCGCGGCTGCGAACTCTCCGGAGAGGGCCGAGAATTCCTGTGCTTCCTTGGTGCAGCCCGAAGTGTCGTCCTTGGGATAGAAGTAGATCACCAGGGTCTTCCCAGCGAAGTCGGACAGCTGCACGGGGCCGTCGGTGCCTGCAAGTTCAAAGCCCGGCGCCTTCGCGCCCTCGGTGAGTTCCGTCATCTTTCCCTCCTCAGGGTTCCACGACCAGGCGAACCCGGCGTTTACCCGATCTCAGCTCGGCCTCGCCAGGCGGCAGTGCGGTAAAGCCTGCCGGATCCGAGACCTTCTCGCCCTGGATCCGGAAGCCGCCGTTTGCAATCTGCTTGCGCGCCTCGGAGTTCGAAGCGGCAAAGCCGACCGCCACCATCAGCCCGGCATGGGACATGGCGGCGAGGTCCGAGGCTTTCAAGGCCAGGGTGGGCATGTCGGCGGACAGGCCACCGGCTTCGAAGGCCACCCGGGCGGCCTCTTCCGCCGCCGCCGCAGCCTCGGCGCCGTGCAACATGGCTGTCGCCTCGGTCGCCAGGACCTTCTTGGCCTCGTTGATTCCGGAGCCCGTCAGAGCCTCTAGCCGGGCGATGTCCTCGAGGGGCAGGTCGGTGAACAGCTTCAGGAACCTTCCGACGTCGGCGTCCTCGGTGTTCCGCCAGAACTGCCAGT
>JBMOEP010000051.1:0-9072 GCA_049314675.1 Phenylobacterium sp. | reverse complement strand
CTACATCGGTGGCACGACGGCGGCCCTGGCGGATGCGGGTCGCGCCGACCTGCCCATACTGGGACATGAGCGCATTCCCCTGAACCTGGCCCGCACCTCCGGCGAGATCGGTCCGGCCTATTCCCGGGGCCTGATTCACCAGTTCGGCCTGCGCCTGCCCCCCGAGGGGCCCGACGCCCTGGTCAATGAGGGCCTGGGCCTGCACTTCCGCAATCCCGAGCATGCCCCCTTCACCCCCGGCTATGTTCCGCCCACGGACGTCTTCCGGGGCGGCGAGCGCCTGACCCTGGCCGGGCTGACGGTGGAGATCCACCACGCCCCCTCCGACGCCGACGACAGCGTCACCTTCTGGTTCCCCGAGCTCGGAACCTGCGTCCAGAACCTGGTCTGGCCGACCCTGTTCAACGTCTTCGCCATCCGCGGCGAGGAATACCGCGACCCCCAGGTCCTGCTGGCCGGGATCGACCACATTCTCTCCCTGGGGGCAGAGCATCTGGTGGGTGCCCACGGCCCGCCGATCTCCGGCGCTGCCGAGATCGCCGCCCGGGTGACGCGCTATCGCGACTCCATCCAGTTCCTCTGGGACCAGACGGTGCGGGGCCTGAACCGGGGCCTGACCGCCGACGCCCTGGCCCACCAGGTGCGCCTGCCGGCGGCCTGCGACGACGACTACCTGACCAGCGAGTTCTACGGGGTGGCTGAGCACCACGTGCGCCAGATCGCCGCCGGCCTGCGGGGCTGGTTCGACGGCGAGCCGGGCAAGCTCTTCGTCCTGCCCCCGGCCGAGCGGGCGCAGCGCCTGGTCGAAGGCTTCGGCGGGGCAGCAGCCGTGCACGCCCAGGCGAGCGCCGCGCTGGGGGCGGGCGACCTGCGCTGGGCCCTGGAGCTGGCCTCCTGGCTGGTCGGACGGCCCGAGGCGGAGGCTGGCGACCGGGCCCTGCTGGCGGGGGTCCTGCGGGCCCTCGCCCAGGGGACCTCGGCGGCCAACATCCGCAACTGGTGCCTGACCCGGGCCCTGGAGCTGGAGGGCACCCTGGACCTGTCGCGGGTGGCCGAGCACCGGCTGCGTCCGGCCCAGCTGGCGGGGCGGCCCCCACGGGAGGCCCTGCACGTTCTAAGGGTCATGATCGATCCCGACCGGGCCGAGGGGATCGACCACCATGTCCGCTTCGACTTCCCGGACGCGGCGGCCGCCGGCCTGCACGTTCGCAACGGCGTCAGCGTCGCCACGGACGGGTCGGGGGCAGTCGCTTCGCTCGCCGTGACCTGGGCCGACCTCGTCAGGGCCCTGTGCGGCCAGGTCAAGCTGTCTGATCTGGAGGCCTCGGGCGCGGCCCGCCTTTCCGGCGACGCCGACCTCACCCGCCGGGCCCTGGCGGCCTTCGACCTTCCGGGCCTGGGGCGCTGAGGTGAAACCGCGCCGTGCGGCCCTCCTCCTTGCCGGAGGCATTCTCGCCGCTGCCACCTCCGCCCTGGCCGATCCCTGCCGCGCGGTGCCCCAGAAGGGGCCCATGCCCGCCAGCCTGGCCCGGGGCGAGCGCTTCGCCGGCCCCGTGGTACATGTGGGCGACGGGGATTCCCTGTGCCTGGCGGTAGGCCCGCGCCGGGGCACCGACTGGGTGGAGGTGCGGCTCGCGGACTTCTATGCCCCCGAGCTGAAGGCGCCGGGCGGGCGCGAGGCCCGGGACACCCTCAAGCGGATCACCGCCGGACGCCAGGTGGACTGTGTGTCCCGCGGGCGCAGCTGGGACCGGGTGGCCGCCGACTGCCGGGTGGCCGGACGCGGCCTGGGCGACCAGATGCGCGCCGCCGGCGTCCTGGAGGGCGGACGGGGCCAGGGCAAGGCCCCACGGCGCCCCTGAAGACCGCAGATATCCCGGTCCTGAAGACCGAGGCCTCATCAGGCCTTGCGCCGGCTCTCCCGGGCGGCCTGGGCAGCGCCGCGGCGCGCCTCAACCACCTGCCCCACCTCCCGCGCCAGGATCGGGCTTTTCTGGAAAACCTGCGAGATGGCGTCGGGCGCCATGCGGACCACGAGACAGTCCTCCAGGGCGACAGCGCACAGGCTGGAGGCCTGGCGTCCGTACATGCCGCTCTCGCCGAAGATCTCGCCGGGAGACGCCCGGGCGATCTCGACGGCGGCCTCGCCCTCTCCCATCTGCAGGGAGACTTCGCCCCGGACGAGGACCAGCACGCCCGTAAGGGGGTCGCCTTCCCGGAACAGGACCTCCTGGCGCGCGAAATCCAGGGTCTCCAGGGCATTCTCGGCGAGGCCGGACAGGTCCGGGAAGCGGCCCAGCCCAGCCAACAGGTCCCGGGCCCGGGGCGGGGTGCGCCCGAAGACGCCCTTCTGCTCGTAGTCGAGGTTGACCGACACGGGGTAGGGCATGTTCAGGCCTCGCCGCCGGGCAGCGTACCAGATCCGGGTCATGAGCTCGCCCCGTACCGGCCAGCGGTCTTCCTCGAGGGTCCGGTAGATAAGGCGGTAGACGATGCCGAAGTCGCCGAAGTTCAGGGTGGCGGCGATGGGCGCCGGGGCGGCAAGGACGCCGGGGGTCTCGGCGGCAACCTCAAGGAGGGTGGCGCGGACATGGTTGGGGGCGTCATCGTAGCTGAAGGAGACCTCGATCATCTCCATCCTCATCCGGCGCGGCCGGGAGTAGTTGGTGATGACCTCCTTGTTGAGCACCGAGTTGGGCACCACCTGCGTCAGTCCCCCAAAGGCCTTGAGGTGGACGGAGCGCCAGTTGATCTCCTTCACCTCGCCGGAGACGTCGCCGATCTCGATATGGTCACCCACCTCGAAGGGCCGCTCCATCAGGAGCATGACGCCGGAGAAGAGATTGCCGAGGGGCTCCTGGAGGGCGAGGCCCACGACGATGGAGCTGACCCCGAGGGCGGCCAGGGCGCCTGAAAGGTCCTTGCCCCAGACGCTGGAATAGACCACTGCGCCGGCGAGGCCGACGAGCAGGATCCGGATCAGGTCGCGCAGGAGCCGCGGCACCCGGGTCGCCCAGCTACCCACCGCCGCCGCCTCAAAGACCAGGCTGTTGATGTAGTTGAGGGCACCTGCCGCCAGGAAGATCCACAGGACGGTCTCGGCGAGACGGACCGAAAGGCTCGAGCCCGGCAGGCCCACGGCCACTCGCAGGAAGAGCACCAGGGCCAGGACCGGCATGAACCAGTTCCGGGTCCAGCGCAGGGGACCGGCGACGGGGTGGCCCCGGCGTCCGGCGACCTGGATGGCCTCGGTCATCACCAGCAGGATGAGGGGCAGGCCCAGGCCCACGGCCAGGGCCGGGCCAAGGGCCAGGCCGCTGAGTTCGGAAGGCGTCATGTCAGGCGCCCCCGTCCCGCTTCGCCCCTTTGTGGGCGGCACCGGCCTCGATCAGCGGATAGAGCTCGATCCGGCCCATGCCCTTGATCTCGGTGGGGACCGCAGGCCCGAAATCGACCAGGTCCTGCACCCGATCGTAAACTGCTTTTGTCACCTGGATGGAGGTCTCGCCATCCGAGACTATGCCCCGGGCCAGGCGGACGGTGTCGCCCCAGAGGTCGTAGATGAACCGCCGGCGGCCCACCAGGCCGCCGGTCACGGGCCCGCTGTTGATGCCCACCTCGGCCACGAGCTCCAGGCCCCGTTCAGCGTTGAACCGGCGCACGATCCGGACCGCCTCCCGGGCGAACTCGACCATGCGCAGGGTGTGGTCCGGCCGTTCAGCCGAAAGGCCCGAGGCGGCGAGGTAGGACGAGCCGATGGTCCTGACCTTCTCCACGCCCAGGCCCTCCGCCACCTCGTCGAAGGCCCCCACCATGTCGCTCAGCAGGCTGAGCGCAGCCTCTTCGCCCAGGGTCAGGGCCAGGGCGTCGAGGCCGAAGAGATTGACGAAGGCCACGGTGACGTCGGCGAAGGCGCGGGGGGTGTCATGCCCGCCCTCGCGCATCTGGGCGGCGCCCGAGGCCGGCAGCAGGCTCTCGAGCAGGCGTTCGCTCTCCTGGGCCTGGGCCTGGACCTCGGCCTTCTGCGCCCGCAGGCTCCGGATCATCCGGTTGAGGGAGTCCCCAAGGGCGCGGAGTTCAGGATCCCGCGGCGGCGCGACCTCGGCGTCGCTGTCGCCCTGCCCGACCCGCTCGGCGGCGGCGGCCAGGGCGCTGATCGGGCGGGTGATCCGCGAGGCATAGGCGATGGCGACCAGGGAGCCCAGCAGGCACAGGCCGACCGCCGCCGCCAGGGCCTGGGCGGCATAGGCGCGGACAGGCGCCAGGGCCTCCTTCTGGTCGACCTGGGCGATCACGGCCCAGCGCAGGGAGTCCAGGTCCACCGGCCCGTAGGCGGTGAAGACCGGCTCGCCCCTGTAGTCCACTTCGTCGTCGTCCACCCCGCTGCGCCCTGTCAGGGCCGCGTCCGAGGCCTCGCCCACCTGGGGCGCCAGCAGGACGGTCGTTCCGAGACGTTCGATCTTGTCCACAGTTTGGGTGGTGAGCTTGGAATGGCGAAGGCTGGCGACGAAGGCCTTGGGGTCTTCCTGCATGAAGCGGGACTCGGTCCGCATCCGCTTGTCGGGCCCGATCAGGAAGACCTCGCCGGTCTTTCCCATGCCTTCATTGGACAGGGCCGCCTCGATCCGGGCCGTGCCCAGGCGCAGGGCCATGATGGCCACCAGCCGGTTACCATCAAACACGGGGGTGGTGATGAAGGCCCGGGGCTTGCCCAGGGCGGGCCGGTAGAACTCAAAATCCGACATCCGGTAGTCGTCGACGTTCTGGGTGCGCCGGAGCGCCCGCGCCGCCGCCGCCAGGTTGCTGGAGGCGTAGGGACCGGTCTCCAGGCTGGTGCCCAGGGCGGCGTTGGCCTGGTAACTGAAGAAGACCTCAAGGGTGTCAGGGTCGATCAGCAGTACGTTCTCGAAGTCAAACCGGCGGAGGATCTCGCCCAGCCGCGCGTGGGTGTCCGCCACGGCGCGCCCGTATGGCGTGGTATCTGCCCCCGTCAGCAGGGGTTGGGAGCCCGTGTAGGGCCGCGCCGACGGGACCACATAGGCCGCCTGGGCGCGCCATCCCGCGTTCGAGGCTGGCAGGAGGTCCTCAGGCTCCACCGTCGCGTCGATCCCCCGGCTGAGGGCCGGCGCGAAGTCGCGGGTGTAGAAGGCCGTCACAGCCGCCCGGGTCGCTGCATCCGGCGGCGTATCGCCCAGGGCCCTGTAGCCGGCCCGAAGTTCGGCGCTCATCCGGCCGACTTCCGGCAGGCCGGAGAGGGCGAGGACCTCGTTCCTCGAAGCCTGGAGAAGGGTCGACACCAGCTTCACCCGGGAGGTCTGGACACCCTGGAGCTGGGCCATGGCCGCGGCCTTCAGGGAGCTGCGGGCGCTGGCATAGCCCAGGCCCGCCACCACGCCCACCGAGGTCAGGAGCAGGAGCAGGATGAAGGCGATAAGCCGGGTCTGGAGGCTGAACTGGCGCATATGGGGCGATCCGGATGACGGCAAGGCGGCGGAAGCAAGCTCCGGCTTCCTCGATAAGCCCCGCCTGCGGCTCCGGCAAGGGCGGTCGGGCCAGGGGGGTCGGGCAAGCTGGAGCCTGCAAGGGAGCCTCCGGGGACCCCGGCGCGGTCTGGCGCCCGGCGCGCCGCCATGGCAGCGTCTGTCCATGCCGGAAGCGCCCAAGATGGACGAAACCGCGGTCCGCCGCGCCGCCGGGGACGTGATCGGCCTCTATACCCGCCATGCGGAGGCCTGGGATGCGGCCCGGGGGGCGGAGGTCCGGATCGAGGGTGCCTGGCTGTCGCGGTTCGCGGACGGCCTGCCCCCGGGCGGGAGGGTGCTGGACCTGGGCTGCGGGACGGGGCGGCCCCTCGGGGCCTGGTTCCTGGACCACGGCTTTGCCGTCACCGGCGTCGACGCCTCGGCGCCCGCGGTCGAACGGGCGCGCCGCCGCCTTCCTGCCGGGACCTGGCTCTGCGCGGACATGCGCGGCCTGGACCTGGGAGAGACCTTTGACGGCCTCCTGGCCTGGGACAGCCTGTTCCACCTGAGTCACGACGACCAGAGGGCCCTCTTCCCGGTCTTTGGTGCCCACGCCGCCCTGGGCGCCAGGCTCATGTTCACCTCCGGCCCGGAGGCGGGGACCGCCATGGGGGTGTTCGGCGGAGATCCCCTGCACCACGCCAGCCTCGCCCCCGCCGAGTACCGCGAACTGCTGGCAAAAGAGGGCTTCGATGTCCTCCGGTTCACGCCTGAAGATCCGGACTGCGGTGGGCATTCGGTCTGGCTGGCGCGCCGACGGCTTGGCTGAAGACCCGGGAGGAGGCATACCCCTCCTGTCAAACAGGGAGAGACCCATGCGGACCGACGCGGAATTCGACATCATCGTCTATGGAGCTACCGGCTTCACCGGCCGCCTCGTGGCCGAGCACCTGGTTCGCACCCAGCCGCCGGGGGGCGAGGTCTCCTGGGCCATGGCCGGGCGTTCGGCGGACAAGCTGGCTGAGGTCCGCGACCTGATCGGCGCCCCGGCCTCCACGCCCCTGGTGGTCTGCGACGCCACCAACCCGGCCCAGCTGAGCGCCATGGTGCGCCGCGCAAAGGTCATCGTGACCACTGTCGGGCCCTACCAGCTCTATGGGTCCGACCTCGTTGCCGCCTGCGTCGAGGCGGGGACCGACTATTTGGACCTGTGCGGGGAATCCAACTGGATGGCTGAGATGGTCGCCGCCCACCACGAGGCCGCCAGGGCCTCGGGCGCGCGTATCCTCTTCTCCTGCGGTTTTGACTCCATCCCCTTCGAGCTGGGCGTCCTGTTCGCCGAGGAGACGGCCAAGCGCCGCCTCGGCCACCCCGTCCCGCGGGTAAAGGGCCGTGTACGGAACATGCGCGGCGGGCTGTCCGGCGGAACCGCCGCCAGCGGCGCAGCGACCATGGACGCCATCCGGCGCAATCCCGCCCTGTTCCAGCTGATGATGGACCCCTTCGCCCTGACGCCCGGCTTCATCGGCCCGGCCCAGCCTTCGGGCAATGAGACGGCCTTCGACGAGGACGTCGACGCCGAGGTCGGCCCCTTCATGATGGCGGCCATCAACACCAAGAACGTCCACCGCTCGAACTTCCTGCAGGGCCATCCCTGGGGGGCGGACTTCGCCTATGACGAGATGTCCGTCACGGCGCCGGGCGCAAGCACGTCCTTCACGGACCTCGGCGGTGCCGGCGCCCCGAAGCCGGGCGAGGGACCCAGCCTCGATGAGCGCGAGAACGGTTTCTATGACATCCTGTTCGTGGGCATTGGCACCGACGGGCGAAAGGTCCGCGTCTCGGTCAAGGGGGACCGCGACCCTGGCTACGGCTCGACCTCAAAGATGATGGCCGAGACGGCGATCCAGCTCATCCGCACCCCGGCGACGGCGGGCGGCGTCTGGACCCCGGGTGCTGCCCTGGGCGTGCCCCTGATCGAGCGCCTGGCCGCCCGTGCGGGCCTGACCTTCACCGATGAGACGGTCTAGATTCAGGCCTTAAGGCCTGACTCGCCCATCATCAGGGCGCTGGATCCGCGGGCCCAGGTTCTCGATCACGGCGCGGGCGTCGAAGGCTTCGGGGTCATCCGCCCGCTTCGGGCCGCGACCGAGGACGATCTCGGCGGAGGCTGTGAACTTCTCGATCGTGGAGGCCTCTAGGGGCTGACGACCGTAGGGTCCCTCCATCCAGGGATCGTAGGCTCTCCACCCATAGGGCCCGTAGTACCGCCAGTAGGGGTTCCAGTAGGGCAGGGGCGTGGGTCTGGGATCCATTCGCAGGGTGGTCTTCCGGTCTGTATCCCGGGAGACGAGGGTGAAGGTGTCGTAGCCGTTGGCCAGGGCCAGCTCGGCCGCCCGGTAGGCCAGGTAGAGCTCGACCGTCTCGCGGGAGGTCAGGCTGTTGCCGGAGAAGCTCACCCGGTAGCGCCCGGGTTCGATCCGCACATCCGAATACCCGCCCAGTCCCGGGGACTCGGTCAGGAGCGGCTGGTAGGGCGTCGCGGTCGTGCAGGCGGACAGGCCCGCCGCAAGGGCAAGGCCGGCGGCCAGGGCGAGGGTCTTCAGTCGCATCGGGAACTCCAGCGGAGACGGGAGCGAAGAGGGTCGCGCCCATCTTCGACGAAACTATGGCAGCACCTCAGGCCCACGACTTCAGGCCCAGTACTTCAGGCGAGGGCCGAGACGACCGCCTTGCCGAGGGCCCCGAAGAGCAGGACTGCCGAGGCGATCATCTGCACCATGAAGCCCAGTTCTCGCTTGTCCGCCGATGCGGAGTAGCCGACCGCGTAGAGCACCCGGCCGACGATCCAGACGAGGCCGATGCCGGCCGCCAGCAGGTCGCCCCAGTAGTGGGCGAACAGCCAGAGGGAGCCGAGGAAGATCGGTAGCCACTCCAGGGTGTTGCCCTGGACGCGCAGGTAGCGCTCGAGCGTCGGGTCACCGGACATGGCGGGGGCAGCGATACCGGATGTGCGGCGGGCACCACCGACCCGGACGCCCATCCAGACATAGGCCAGGAGGGCGAGACGGGTGACGACGGCGGTGAGGTTCGGGAAGCTCATGGGGGATCCTTCAGTTTCCTGGAGGGTGACATGCTCCGCCCCGGGAGGGAACTACCCTCCGTTCCGCCGGTCCCGACGGGCCTGGACCCGCAGACGCAGGGCGGTCAGTTTGATGAAGCCGGCGGCGTCGCGGTGGTCGTAGGCCACGGCACCTTCCTCGAAGGTGACGAGGTCCTGGTCGTAGAGGGACCAGGGGCTGGTGCGGCCGATCACGGACACATTGCCCTTGTACAGCTTGACCCGGACCTGGCCGGTGACGTGCTTCTGGGACAGGTCGATGGCCGCCTGCAGCATCTCGCGTTCAGGAGCGAACCAGAAGCCGTTGTAGATCAGGCTGGCATAGCGCGGCATGAGCTCGTCCTTCAGGTGCATGGACCCGCGGTCGAGGGTGATGGACTCCATGCCCCGGTGGGCGGCCAGGAGGATGGTGCCACCGGGGGTCTCGTAGACCCCCCGGGACTTCATGCCGACAAAGCGGTTTTCTACCATGTCCAGCCGGCCGATCCC
>JBMOEP010000050.1:0-9254 GCA_049314675.1 Phenylobacterium sp. | reverse complement strand
GGCGGCCTGGCGGCGGAGGTCCGCCGGGAGGTGTCGCCTTGTCCGTATTCACCTGATACTTCGACCGGCAAGGCGTCCGCAAGCGGCGCCCGGACAGGACAGGACAGTCAGGCGGGGCCCGGCCCCTGGAGGAGGGCACATGCTGACCAAGGGCGACGACTATCCGATTCACCAGACCCCGGAGCCCATCGCCTTCTCGGGAACGGACCGGAACTTCTATGATCGTTACTTCTTCAACGGCTATCAGCCGGACGGAACCGAGTTCTTCGCCGTCGCCTTCGGCGTCTACCCTCACCTCAATGTCGCCGACGCCCATTTCTCGGTGATCCGCGACGGGGTGGAGCACTGCCTGCACGCCTCGCGCCTCCTGAACATGGAGCGCATGGACATCTCGGCGGGGCCGATCCGCATTGAGGTGGTCGAGCCCCTCAAGACGCTCCGGGTCATTGTCGAGGCGAGCCACGGGATCGCCGCAGACCTGACCTTCGAGGGCAGGTCCTTCCCGATCGAGGAGCCCCGGTTCGTCTACCGGAATGGGCCCCGGGCCTTCATGGACTACACCCGGCTGACCGTGAACGTCAGGGTGTCCGGGTGGATCGAGGTGGACGGCGTGCGCCGGGTCCTGGCACCGGGCTCGGTCGGCACGCGGGACCGGTCCTGGGGCATCCGGCCCATCGGGGCCCCCGATCCCCAGCCCGTCGTCCCTAACCAGATCCCCAGCTTCTTCTGGCAATGGACCCCGCTGAACTTCGAGGACCGCAGCGTCTTCTTCCACGTCAACGCCGATACCGACGGCGCGCCCTGGAACACCCGGGCGGTGATCGTGCCCGATGGGGCGGGCCCCGGCGGCGGGCGGCATACCGGCGAGGCCATCATGGAGGACGTGGTGATGATCCCGGGGACCCGGCAGATCGCCAGCGCCACCCTCAGCGTTCCCCTCGCCCAGGGGGCGGCCAAGGTGGCCTTCCAGCCCTTCCTGACCTTCCTCATGCGGGGCATTGGCTACGGCCATCCCGAGTGGCGACACGGCGGCTACAAGGGCAAGCTCGCCGTGGAGCGCGAGGACATCCTACTTTCGGGCGTGGACTTCAGGCGCCCCGAGAACCTCCACATCCAGGCCCTGTCTCACGTCACCCTCACCCTGCCGGGGGAGGCGCCCGTGCGCGGCATGGGCGTGTTCGAGCAGCTGATCCTGGGTCCCTACAGGCCCTATGGGTTCAGCTGACCGCATTCGGCGCTTGCCCCGCCCCGTCCGCCACGGGCAATCTGGCCCCATTGTTCCTTGTTCCGGCGGAATTACGCCGCAGTTTCTGAAAGTCTGAACTTTGACCTCTTCCGCCGAAGCCGCCTTCGACGCCGCACAGTCCCCGCACTTTGCCTCCATCGACGCCCTGGTCTCAGGCCTTGCCGAGGTGGGCTACATCGCCTCCCGGCGGATCGCGACCTCGCTCTACATGGCCGTCCGCCTTCAGAAGCCGATCCTGGTCGAGGGTACGGCGGGGGTGGGCAAGACCGAGCTTGCCCTGTGTACCGCGGCCCTGCTCGGCCTGCCCCTGATCCGGATGCAGTGCTACGAGGGCCTGGACGAGTCCAAGGCCCTCTACGAGTGGAAGTACGGCAAGCAGCTCCTCTACACCCAGATCCTCAAGGACCGGATGGGCGTGGCCCTGGCGGACGCCCCGGACATGGACGCGGCCATGGGCCGGCTGCATGGCATGGGCGACCTGTTCTTCTCCGAGCCCTTCCTGGAGCCCCGGCCGCTCATGAAGGCCCTTCAGGAACCAGCCGGCTGCGTCCTCCTGATCGACGAGATCGACAAGTCGGACGAGGCCTTCGAAGCCTTCCTGCTGGAGATGCTGTCGGCCTATCAGGTGTCGATTCCCGAGCTCGGCGTCCTGAAGGCCGAAACGCCGCCCATCGTCTTCCTGACGTCGAACAATGTCCGCGACCTGGGCGACGCCCTGAAGCGGCGGTGCCTGCACCTGCACATCCCCCTGCCCGACGCCGCCCTGGAGAAGAAGATCGTCGCCAGCCGGGTGCCGGGGATCGAGGCGCGGCTCACCGCCCAGCTCGTGGACTTCGTCCAGTCCCTGCGCGGCCTGGACCTGCGCAAGTCGCCCTCCATCTCGGAGACTGTCGACTGGGCTCGGGCCCTGATCCTGCTCAACGCCGACGCTCTCGACGGCGAGGTGGTCCGCGACACCCTGAACGTGCTGCTGAAGTTCGAGCAGGACATCGTCGCCGTCGAGCCCCAGATCGCCGAGCTCATCCGCCAGGCCGGAGCCTGAACCTCCGGTGCAGACGGCGCTCGAGGATTTCTTCCGGGCCCTGAGGGCAGCGGATGTTCGGGTCTCCCCGGCCGAGGCGATCGATGCCCACCGCACGGTGGATATCGTGGGCTTCGGCGACCGCGAACTGTTCCGCGATGCCCTTTGCGCGACCCTCGCCAAGACCGCCGACGAGGTGACCCGGTTCGAGGCGGTGTTCGATACCTTCTTCGACCGCCGTTCCCAGGCCCCGTCTCCACTCGCTCCGCCCGAGGGCCAGGGCGACCCGATGGAGGGCCTGCCCCCGGAGGCGCAGGAGTCTGACCTGGCGCGCATGTTGATGGCGGGCGACGGCGCCGCCCTCGCCCAGGCCATGGAGGCGGCCGCAGAGCGGGCGGAGGTCTCCCGCATCCGGCTCTCGACCCAGCGCGCGCGCCTCACCCGCCGGCTCCTCGAGGAGATGGGGCTTTCGGAGATCGAGCGCATCCTCGCTGCGGCGCGGCGGCTGGGCGGACCGGGTGAGGCCGGGGCCGATCGGCTCGAGGCGGCGCGAAAGGCCCTCGCGGCCCAGGCGTCGGCCTATGTCGAACGCCAGCACGAGCTCTACGCCTCAGGCAGCGGCAAGCGGCTGCGCGAGGAAATGCTGGCGCGGAAGGCGCTGAACGCCGAGGCCGGCATCGATCCGGTAGACCAGGCCATGATGCAGGCCCTGGTGAAGCGGATGGCCAAGCGGCTCGCCGATCGCTACTCGCGACGCCGAAATGTGGCCTGGACCGGTCACCTGGATGTCCGCCGGACCCTCAGGAAATCGATGGGCTATGGGGGCATGCCCTTCGACATCGTCTTCAAGACAAAGAAGGTCGACAAGCCCTCCATCGTCGCCATCTGCGACGTGTCCAAGTCGGTGGCCGCCGCAGCCCAGTTCCTCCTGACCTTCCTCTACTCCCTGAACGAGGTCGTCGACCGGCTCGAGGCCTTCGCCTTCTCCGGGCGGCTGATCAGCGTGAACGGGGTGCTCGACGACCATCCCGTCGAGACCGCGATCTTCGAGGTCCTGAAGCAGATCGGCTTCCAGCAGACCGACTACGGCAAGTCTCTGGAGGACTTCGCCGACCAGCACATCGACCGCATCGACCGTCACACCACGGTGATCATCCTGGGCGACGCCCGGTCGAACTATGCCAACCCCCGCCTCGACATCCTGGCTACGATCCAGAATCGGTCCCGGGCGGTGATCTGGCTGAACCCCGAGCCGGAGAGCTACTGGAGCCAGGGGGACAGCGTGATGAACCGCTACGAGCGGTTCTGCCACGTGGCCAAGACCTGCAATACGCTCGAGCAGCTCGAACGCATCATCGAGGACGTCCTGCGGACCTACATCCCGCACTGATCCCCGCCGGCAGCCGTTTGGCTCAGCCGGCGACGAGCAGGGCCGGATCGACGGGAAGCCGGCGGACCCGCTTTCCGGTGGCCGCGAAGATCACGTTGCACAGGACCGGCGGGGCTGGTGGCAGGGCCGGCTCGCCGAGTCCGGTCGGCGGATGGTCGGACAGGACGAAATGCACCTCGACGGGGGGCGCATCGGCCATCCGCATTAGACGGTAGCTATCGAAGTTGCCCTGCACGACGGCACCGCCCTCGAGGGTGATTTCCTGCCCCAGGGCGGCAGAGAGGCCGTCGAGGACCGAGCCCTGCACCTGGTTGATCGCCCCGGAAGGGTTGACGATCTGCCGGCCGACGTCCCCGGCCACCCAGACCTTCTCGACCCGGATCCGTCCGTCATCCGCCACCCGGACCTGGACGACCTCTGCGAAGTAGCCGAGGTGGCTGAAGTGGAAGGCGACGCCCTGGCCCTGTCGCGGTGCCATGCGGGTGCGCCCCCAGCCGGAGACCTCGGCGACCTTCTGCAGGACCCCGCGCATCCGGGCGGCGTCGTAGCCGTCCCGGCCTGGCGTTCCCACCAATCCCTGCTCGCCCAAGAGCTTGAGCCGGAAGGCAAGTGGATCGGCGCCCGCCGCATGCGCCATCTCGTCGAGGAAACCCTGGACGGCGAAGGAGATGCCATTGGCACCTGGCGCGCGCAGGGGCCCGGTCGGGGTGGGACTGGGCAGGATGGAAAGCCCGTAGCGGAAGTTGGGCACGAAACGGGCCGGGAATTCGGTGGCGGACATGCCGGCTGACCGCGCCGTTTGCACGCCCTGTCCCGGGGTCAGGAAGTGGTCGTGCCAGGCCACCAGCTGGCCGGAGGCGTCCAGCCCGCCCTCGAACTTGTGCCACCCGGCCGGGCGGTAGAAGCCCTGGCGGATATCGTCCTCCCGGGTCCACAGGAGCTTGACCGGCGCGCCGGCCTCCCGGGCGATCCAGGCGGCCTCGACCATGTATTCATTGGACAGGCGGCGGCCAAATCCCCCGCCGCACCGGACCATGTGAATCGTGATGTCCTCGGGCCGGATGCCAAGGGTCTTGGCCACAAGCTGCCGGCCGGACTCCGGGTTCTGGGTCGGTGCCCAGATCTCCATTCGGCCCTTGCTGTAATGCGCCGTGCAGTTCTGCGGCTCGAGGGTAGCGTGGGCCAGGTAGGGATAGTGGTAGGTCGCCTCGATCCGCCGGGCCGCGCCCTTCAGGGCGGCGTCGACATCGCCGTCCTGCCGCTCGATCCGGTCTACGCTCCACTTGGCGGTCGAGGCCATACGGGCCTCCAGGTCGCGGCTGGACAAGCCCGGCTCGCCGGGCGCCTTCCATCGGATGTTCAGGCGGTCCCGCCCCTTGCGGGCCTGCCACCAGGTATCGGCGACGACGGCCACTCCGGGGGACAGGGCCTCCGCCCCTCCGGCGCCCTCGACCTTGAAGGCCTTGCGCACGCCCTTCACGGCCCGGGCGGCGTCGAGGTCGGCCGCCTCCACACCCGATCCGAAGACCGGCGCCTTCTCGAAGGTGGCAAACAGCATGCCGGGCACGACGACATCGATTCCGAACAGGGGCTTGCCGGTGACGATGGACGGCGTGTCCACCTGGGCCATGGGCTGGCCGATGATCCGGAAGTCCTTTGGGTCCTTGAGCTTGAGGCTTCGCGGATCGGGGGCCGGCAGGGCCGCCGCGGCAGAGGCAAGGGATCCATAACCTGCAGACCGGCCCGATGCTGCATGTACCACCCGCCCGGGCTCAGTGGAGCAGGTCGCGGGATCGACGCCCCAGGACTTGGCGGCGGCGGCGATCAGCAGGGCCCGCCCCGTGGCACCGACCCGGCGCAGCTCATCCCAGTGCAGGGGGGTCGACATGGACCCACCGGCGAACTGGCGACCATAGAGGCCGGGATCGGAGTCCGCCTGAACGGTGCGCACCTTCGACCAGTCCGCATCCAACTCCTCGGCGATCATCATGGGCATGGAGGTCTTCACCCCCTGGCCGATTTCGGGGTTCTTGCTGACCACCTCGACCCAGCCATCCGGCTGGACCGTGACATAGGCGTTCAGGCGGGCGGCCGAGGACGCGGCCTCGCCCTTTCCCGCCAGGCTGAAGCCCAGTACCAGGCCACCACCGCCGCCGGCGGCCAGCTGGATAACCTCGCGGCGCGACGCGCCATTTCCATCGGCCATGGTCAGGCCTCCCCGGTCTGGCCGGACGCCTGCCGCACCGCGGCCCGGATCCGGTTGTAAGTGGCGCAGCGGCAAAGGTTTCCACTCATCGCCGCATCGATTTCCTCGGCGCTGGGCTTCGGGTTCGACGCCAGCAGCGCCGTCGCCGACATGATCTGTCCAGGCTGGCAGTATCCGCACTGGGCGACGTCGAGCTCCGCCCAGGCCTTCTGGACCCGTGCCCCGACCTCGGTCTCGCCAATCCCCTCGATGGTGGTGACCTTGCCCTTGCCCACCGCCTCGACCGGAAGCGAGCAGGATTGGACAGGGGTTCCGTCGACGTGGACGGTGCAGGCGCCGCACTGGCCGATCCCGCAACCGAACTTCGGGCCCAGCACGCCCAGGGAGTCCCGCAGGACCCAGAGCAGGGGTGTATCGGGGTCGACATCGACGCGGCGGTTGCGTCCGTTGACGCTCAGGGTGAAGGCCATGAACTCGCTCCGTTTCTGTCCCAATCTGGGGATCGGGTGTCTCGGACTCAATACCATAGGACCGGCCTTCAGCCGATCACGACCACATGGTCAGGCAGTTCGTTCGGGTTGTCGCCCTCGATGGGCGGGAAGTGCTCGGCAAGGACCGCTCCGCAGATCTCCACCGCGGCCACAAAGCCTCCGGCGGCGTCACCGGTGCGGAGCCCCTTGACCAGCCTGGCCATGGCCTCGTCCCAGACCCCGGCATCGACGCGGGCGGCGATGCCCTCGTCGGCGATGAGCTCGGCCATATGCTCCCACTCTGAGACGAAGATCAGTATGCCAGTGCGTTCGCGGGTCGCCTGCAGGTTCTTGGACAGGAACTGTTCGTAGGCCCGGCGCCGGACCCGGTCGCGCATCAGGCTGCGGGGGGTCAGGAAACGCCTCACCGCCGGCAGCCAGGCCAACATCAGGACGAGGATAAACAGGAAGACCTGCAGGAGGATGACCCCCAGCACCGCCTCCCGGGCGGCGACACCGGCCGCGGCACCGACGGCTGCCGCGGTCCAGCCGCCCTGGATCAGCCCGGGGACCGTCACCTGGACGCCTCCCGCCAGCAGGAGGGCCGGTGCAGCGAGGGCCGCAAGGGCTGCAGCGGCCAGGGGCGTCTCGCGATAATCCCCGCAATCGGGCGCGACGATGCAGAAGATCTCGCCGCGGGTGTGGAGTTCAGCCCTGGCGACCGCCTCGGCGACCTGTCTGCGTTCGTCCTCGGTCAGCACCATCACCAGCTCCCTGAAGATCCGCCGCCGCCGAAACCGCCGCCGCCACCGCCAAATCCGCCGCCGCCAAATCCACCGCCGCCGAAACCCCCGCCGCCACCCCATCCGCCCATGGGCGGCAGGATCACGGGACCACCGAGGCCAGAGCGCCGGAACGAGCGCCCGCCGCCTCGCATGACCGAGGTGAGGACCCAGAAGATCAGGACCAGGACGATCAGCGTCACCAGGGGCGACCCGCCACCCTTGCGGGCGGCCTCACCGGCCTTGCGGACATTGGCGCGTGCCTCCCCCTCGGGAAGGGCGAGCTGGGCAGCCACCGTATCGGCGCCGGCCAGTATTCCCGATTCCATATCACCCCGGCGGAAGGCGGGGGCGATCTGGGACTGGATGATCACTGAGCTGAGAGTGTCGGTGAGGATCGGTTCAAGGCCGTAGCCGACCTCAATTCGGACCCTGCGCTCGTTGGGCGCCACGATCAGCAGTACCCCGTCGTCGCGCTTGGCGTCCCCGATGCCCCAGGACCTGCCCAGCTGGTACCCATAGTCCTCGATGGGATAGCCCTGAAGGTCCGGGATGGTGGCCACCACCATCTGCCGGCCAGTCTTGTCCTCGAGGTCCTTGAGGCGGGAGGTGAGCTTCTGTTCCGCCTCGGGCGACAGCAGGTTCGCGGCGTCCACCACCCGTCCGGTCAGGGGCGGGAAGGCCGGCGCCGCCCGGGCGGCGCCGGCGAAGGCCACGAAGGCCAGGACCGCAAGGACAATGGGTCCTGCGCTCCGGTTCCTCGTCATTGGGCAGGTGCAGGCGCGGCTGCAGGTGCCACTGGGGCAGGACCCGTCGGGTTGAAGCTCACCGTCGGAGCCGTCTGGGCGGCTTCGTTCGCGGCGAACATCTGCATCGGCTTGGAGCTGCGGTGCACGACCGTCCAGAACGAGTTCGGGAAGGTCTTGAACTCGAGGTTATAGTTCCGGACGGACTCGTTGTAGTCGCGCCGGGCGATGGCGATACGGTTCTCCGTCCCCTCAAGCTGGGACTGGAGGGCCAGGAAGTTCTGGTTGGACTTCAGGTCCGGATAGCGCTCCTGGATCATCATCAGTCGACCCAGCACACCCGAGAGCTTGTCCTGGGCGGCGGAATACTCCTGGAACTTCGCCGGATCGGTCAGGGTCTCGGCATCCACCTTAACCTGGGTGGCGGAGGCCCGGGCCTGGGTCACCTCGGTCAGGACATTGCGCTCCTGGGCGGCGTAGCCCTTCACGGTCTCGACGAGATTGGGGATCAGGTCTGAACGGCGCTGGAACTGGTTCTGCACTTCGGCCCACTGGGCCTTTGCCGCCTCTTCCTTGGTGGGAATGGCGTTGACGCCGCAGGCCGCCAGGAACAGGGGGGCGGCGAGAACAAGCAGGGCGCGGACGAGGGTCTTTCGGGTCTTGATCACGATTTAGGCTCCGATCCTGTCACCGCTCCGAGGCGGCCAGTCCTGCAAGATGGCCCGCCCGGGGGGTTTTCGCAATGCAGACCCTGCAAGAGCGCTCAACGACGCCGGGCTGAGGCGCTCTTTTCGCGAAGGTTCCGGAACTCGGAGTCCGGCCGCCAGTCGGGCCATTGACGGCTATTGGCAAGCCGGCCCGCCATGTCGACGACGAGGTCGACATCGGCCGCCGCGCCGCGCAGGTCCCAGTCGGCGCTCCAGGCGTCGCAGGCCTTGTGGTAGCACCCGTCTGTGTAGGCGGTGACCCAGGCGTCGCCGGCGGCGCGGCCACCCTGGACCAGGTCGGCGCCGCCGCCAAGGCCCATCAGCAGCAGGGCGGGCACCCCCCGTCTGGCGAGGCTGAAGTGGTCGGCCCGGAAGAACAGGGCGCGTTCCGGGCGGGCGTCAGGCGTCACCGTCCGCTTCTGGCGACGGGCCGCCTCTGCCAGCAGGTCATCGAGTTCGGACTGCCCCGCGCCCACCAGCACCACGTCGCGGGCGGGGCCGGCGGTCTGAAGGATATCGAGGGTCAGGTTGGCCGCCATCCGCTCGAGCGGGACCGTGGGATTGGCGCCGAAGTACTCAGATCCCAGCAGGCCACGCTCCTCGGCGGTCCACAGGGCGAACAGCACCGAACGTTCGGGACGCCGCTCACGGGCCAGCTGCCGCGCCGCCTCCAGGACCCCTGCCAC
>JBMOEP010000049.1:0-9481 GCA_049314675.1 Phenylobacterium sp. | reverse complement strand
CGGGCCAGGAATTCATCCGGGATCATGATCACCCGGTCGACACCCCACTCCCGGGCTGCCTGCTCAACGACCTGGACGGCGTTGGCGCTGGTGCAGCAGATGTCCGTCTCGGCCTTCACCTCTGCGGAGGTGTTGACATAGGTCACCACTGGCAGGCCGGGGTGGCGCTCCCGCATAAGCCGGACGTCGGCGGCGGTGATCGAGGACGCCAGGCTGCATCCGGCCCTGAGGTCGGGGATCAGGACCCGCTTGTCGGGGCAGAGGATCTTCGAGGTCTCGGCCATGAAGTGGACCCCGGCCTGGACGATGATGGCGGCGTCGGACCTCGCGGCCTCCCGCGCCAGGCCCAGGCTGTCGCCCACATAGTCGCCGACCCCGTGGAAGATCTCCGGGGTCATGTAGTTGTGCGCCAGGATCACCGCATTGCGCTCGCGCTTGATCCGGTTGATCTGTGCGATCATGGGCGCATGCAGCCGCCACTCGATCGGCGTGATGCGCCGGCTCACCTTTTCCCAGATGGCGGCGGTCTCGCGTTCGACCTCGGGGGTGAAGTCGGCCTGGGGGAACCCGGTCATGGCGCTCTCCTTTTGCTCAAAGTGAGCATTAGAGGGGTAGCGAGACTGCGGACGGGTCCGACGCCTCCTCCCCTTATGCTCATTCCGAGCATATCTAGTGATGAATATGAGGGTCGCAAGCGGGCTTGGCAAGATGCGGGCGGGTGCCGGGGGACAAGAGCGCGTGATCGCGAGACCGGGACATGGTAGACGCCTGCCTGTCCGATCGCAGAGGCAATCCCCTGAAGCTGGCCCGAACATATGCGCTGATCGTCCTCGTCGGTCTGCTTGGCCCGGGCGCGGCCGGGGCCGGGCGTGGCGCGCCGCCTGTCAGTTCGATCGCCGGTGAGCCGGGCGTCTCCGTCGCCCGCGCCTTTTCCGAGCCCGCGCTTGAGGCGCGCTTCGCCTCCCTGTCCCCGACCCTGAAGGCCCTCGCCGGCGTTGGCCCCGCCCGCACCCTTGAGGCCTCGCTTAGCCTGACGCCCGGCTGGGAGCGCCTGGACCTGGCTTCACCGCCGACCTTCGACCTGGGTGCGCCTGATCCTGCCCAGGCGGCGGACGAGGCCCGTCTCATCAACGCCCTGCGACCCGTGTCCGGGGGGCCCGTCTCGCCCATGCCGGCCTTCCGACTGGCGGCCGACACGGAAGATTCCGCCCGCGCCGTCATGTGCCTGTCCCAGGCGGTCTATTACGAGGCAGCGCACGAGCCCGAGGCGGGCAAGGCCGCTGTCGCCCAGGTGGTGCTCAACCGCCTGCGCCACCCGGGATATCCGAAGTCGGTGTGTGGCGTGGTCTACCAGGGCTCGGCCCGGTCCACTGGCTGTCAGTTCACCTTCACCTGCGACGGAGGCCTGGCGCGGGCGCCCAACCCTGCGCTCTGGGCGGAGGCGAACCAGATCGCCCGCCGCGCCCTGGCCGGCTACGTGGTTCCTGAGGTCGGGACTGCGACCCACTACCACGCCGACTACGTAGCCCCCTACTGGGCCCCGACCCTGGTCAAGCTGACCCAGATCGGCGCCCACATCTTCTACCGCTGGACGGGCCCCTCCGGGCAGCCAGCCGCTTTTTCCGGCCGTTACGCCGGCCGTGAAGCCCGCCTCAGCCCGGCGGTCCTGGGTGGAATTGATCCGCGCACCCAGGGCGGCCTGGAGACCCAGCTGCCCCTGCTGGCACCGCGGACCGTGACCCTTGCCCTGGCTGGCGAGACCCGGACCTACACCGTGGCCGAGACTGACGCCGGGGCCCTGGCGTCTCCGGCTCCCGGCCAGCTTTCTCCCGCCCGGCGCAGGCCCACCCCGGAGGAGATCCGCCGGATCAACGCCGCCCTGGCCGACATGGAACGGGGGGAAGCCGCCCCGACGGTCCCGGCGACGGTCCCGCCGACCGGCGTTCAGCCCTGATCCGTCGCCGAGAAGGCATCGGGATAGGCCACCATCAGCGGCGCATCCAGGGCACCCTCCGAAAGGGCGATCCCCATGAAGGCCGGGCTTCCGGAGTATGGCGCGCTGACCTGCGCCATCGCGGCGGCTGAGAATCCGAACTTCGGATAATACTCGGGGTGTCCGAGCACGAGTACGGCGGCGGCGTCAAAGTGCCGGGCCGCATCGAGGCCGCGAAGGGTCAGGGCGGACCCGATCCCCGTCCGCTGGCGATCCGGCCGGACAGCCAGGGGGGCGAGGGCGGCGTAGAGGTTATGGCTGTCCGCCCAGAGACGGCTGAACATGATGCTGCCTACGAGCTCCCCGTCCTGGAGGGCGACCAGTTCGAACATCGACTCGGCGTCGGCGCGCAGGCGCTCGACGATGCAACGCTCAGTCGTCCCTCCGAAGGCGGCGTCGAGGATGTCGGCGATCCCCGGATGGTCCCCGGCGCGGGCATAGCGGATCTCGAGGTCCATGGCGGGGCTCCCTCTCAGTCTCCGGCCACCCACTCGACGTCGGCCCCAAGCGCATTGAGATTCTCGACGAAACGGGGATGGGCGCGCTGGATCGGGGCGGCGTTGAGGATGGTCGAGCGGCCCTCGATGCTGGCTGCCAGCATGAAGAGGGCGATGGCAACGCGGATGATGTACGGGCTCTCTACCGTGGCCGGCATCAGGGGCTTGCCGCCGTAGGTGATCAGTCGGTGCGGGTCGCACAGAACCGAATGGGCACCGAACTTGCCGATCTCCGAGCTCCAGCCCAGGGCGCCCTCGTAGACCTTGTTCCAGAACATGACCGACCCTTCAGCGCGTACGCCCAGGGCGATGAAGATGGGCAGGAGGTCTGCCGGGACGTAGGGCCAGGGTGCCGCCTCGACCTTGGTGAGGATGTTGGAGGTAAAGGGCTCCTTCACCTTCAGGCCGTTGGGCGCGCGTGCCGTCGACCAGCCGTTCTCGTGCGTCACCTCGACGCCGAACTTGGCGAAGGTGCGATCGAGGAGGGGGAACTGCTCCACCGAGCCATTCCGCACCGAGACCTCGCCGCCGGTAATGGCTCCCATGGCCAGGAAGGTGGCCACTTCGTGGAAGTCATCGGCAAAGGTGAATTCGGCACCCGACAGTCGATCGACGCCCTCCACCACGATGCGCGAGCCGCCGACGCCTTCGATGCGGGCGCCCATCAGGGCGAGGAAGGCGCAGAACTCCTGCACATGGGGTTCGCAGGCGGCGTTGGTCAGCTTCGAGCGCCCCGCAGCGGTGGCCGCGCAGAGGATGAAGTTCTCGGTCGTGGTCACCGAGGCGTAGTCGAGCCAGTGGTCCGAGGCCTGGAAGCCCCGGGGCGTCGAGATGTGCAGGGCGTCGGGCTCGCGGCGGACCTTCGCCCCGAAGGTCTGGAAGACCTCAATGTGGGGGTCGATCTCCCGGGCACCCAGGGTGCAGCCTGTGGCGTCCTCTTCGATGGTCGCCGCGCCGAACCTGTGTAGCAGGGGCGGGATCAGCATCAGGGTCGAGCGCATGCCCAGGGGCAGGTGCGCGGCCTTGGGATCGAGCCCCTCGCCGTGCCGCACCTTCAGCACGCCGGCCTCGAAGTCCATCTCCACGCTCGAACCGAGGCTGCGGAAGAAATCGAGGATCTTCCGGACGTCTGTGATGTCCGGCACCCGATGCAGGGTAATCATCTGGTCGGTCAGGAGGGTGGCGCAGAGCACCGGCAGGACGGCGTTCTTGTTGGCCGCGGGGGTGATCCGGCCGCGCAGGGCCCGGCCGCCATTGACGATCAGGCTGGTCACTGGGCCGCCGTCCGGCTGGTGGCGTGGTGGTCTTCCTCGGCAAGCATCCGGACCGCCTCCAGCGCCGCCATGCAGCCCATGCCGGCGGCGGTGACGGCTTGCCGGTAGACGTCATCCGTCACGTCGCCAGCGGCGAACACGCCGGGGATCGCCGTGGAGACCGTTCCCGGCTTCACCTTCAGGTAGCCCGAGTCATTCATCTCCAGCTGGCCGGCAAAGAGGGCCGACGCCGGCGCATGGCCGATGGCGATGAAGACGCCGTCACAGGCCAGGTCCCGGGTCTCGTCGGTCTTGGTGGACTTCAGCCGAACGCCCGTGACGCCCATGGGTTCGGTCTGACCCAGGATTTCGTCGACCTGGTGGTCCCAGACCACCTCGACCTTGGGGTTGGCGAAGAGGCGTTCCTGCAGGATGGCCTCGGCCCGGAAGCTGTCGCGCCGGTGGACCACCGTCACCTTTGAGGCGAATTTGGTGAGGAAGAGGGCCTCCTCGACGGCTGTGTTGCCGCCGCCCACTACCACGACGTCCTTGCCGCGGTAGAAGAAGCCGTCGCAGGTGGCGCAGGCCGAGACGCCGAAGCCCTGGTAGCGTTGTTCGCTTTCCAGTCCCAGCCACCGGGCCTGGGCACCCGTGGAAATGATCAGGGTCTCTGCGAGCCAGACCTGCCCGCTGTCGCAGACCAGCCGGAAGGGGCGGGCGGAGAGGTCGGCGCTGACCACGATGTCGTTGATGATCTCGGTCCCGACATGCTCGGCCTGGGCCTGCATCTGCTCCATGAGCCAGGGCCCCTGGATGACCTCGGCGAAGCCCGGGTAGTTCTCCACGTCGGCGGTGATGGTGAGCTGACCGCCGGGCTGGAGGCCCTGGATCAGGACCGGCTTCAGGAGGGCCCGGGCGGCATAGACGGCTGCGGTGTAACCGGCAGGACCGGAGCCGACGATCAGGCAGCGGACGGAGCGGGGCGTGGAGTCAGACATATCGTCCCTTTAGGGCAGATTCCGGCCGTGCGCGACTCCGGCTGTAAGGCTTGCGAAGACTTGGACTTCAGGTCTGGACCGGCCAGCCGCCGGAGGCGAAACTGGACCCTCTCCGGGCGTTCGGACAGGGAGGATTTCAGATGAAGTTCCAGCAGGGTCTCAGCCTGATCCTGGTCGCCGTCGCGCTTGCAGCCTGTGCAGCCGTCAGTGCGCCCGCACCGCCAGGCCTGGTCGGCCAGTGGCGGGTCGAGGACCTCGATGGCCGTGGAGTCCTGGACCGGGTGTCTCTTACCGTCGCCTTCGCTGACGGTGGCGTCTCGGCTTCAGCTGGCTGCAACCGGCTTTCGGGTGCCTTCGAACAGTCGGGTGCCCGGATCCGGATCGGCCCTCTGGTCTCCACCCGGATGGCCTGCAGCCCCGCCCTGATGGAACAGGAACGTCGTCTTGCGACCTCTCTCCAGGCGGTGAATACGGTCTCAGGTGCGGAGGGGGGTGCGGTGCGCCTCTCCGGCCCGGGGGGTGCCAGCCTGCTGCTGCGAACTGCGGATGCCGTCCAGGCAGGAGCCGGAATGACGAACCTGCGCTGCGGCGACGAGGACTTCCAGGTGCGCTTCACGGCGACCTCGGCCCTGGTGAGCGGTCCCGGCGGCGTGACGGAGACCCTGCAGCGTCTCAACGCCCAGGGAACCGATCCCGAGGCGCCGCGCATCTTCACCAATGGCCGCATGACCTTCACCCAGGAGATCGAGGGCGGCCGAAAGATCACCTTCGCCCGTGGACGGATGGCACCGGTTGCCTGCGAGGTCCGGGGCGGCTGAGGCCAATGAAGTTCAGAGAGACGCGGTCTTCCGGCCGATCGCTTCCAGCAGGGCCTCCGCCGCCCGTCCGGCTCCCTGGCCATCGCAGACGGAGGCCGCAGAGGTCGACAGGAGGGTTCGCTGGCCGGGGTCGGTCACAAGCCGCATGATGGCCCTGTCCAGGGCACCTTCGAAGGCCGGATCGCCGGCGTCGACCACCAGGGCTGCACCCCGGTCCGCCAGGGCCTCCGCGGCCGGCCTCTGGTTCCCGGCGACGACGACGAGGGCGGCGGGAAGGCCCAGGGTGCAGATCTCCCAGACCGTCGACCCCGCGGCGGAGATCACAAAGTCGGCGTCGTGCAGCAGGGTGGCCATGTCCGTCGCGTCCACATGCAGCCGCAGGCGGCGGTCATGGGTCGCCATCCGTGACAGGGCCTTCAGGCTCTGGGCCTGGGCGCCAAGGACAACATCAATCCCCACGTCTCCGAGACGGGGTCGCAGGCGGTCGACGACCCGGCTGGTGACGCCATCCACGTCGCTGAGGCCCATGGTGACGAGGACCTTACGGACCGGTCCCTCCCGCCGGGCGAGGGATGAGGCCCTGAGGGCTGCGAAACGGCTGCGGACAGGTGCGAACTCAGGGCCCAGCAAAAGCCGCGCTTCGCCGTCGGTCAGCAGGGTGTAGTCGAGGGGCCGCCGCGTCGGACCGGAGTCCAGCACGACGTCGGCGCCCAGGGGGCGGTCGGCAAGGTCATCGATCACCAGGCAGGCCCTGCCGCCGGCGAGGGCCTCATGGTCGGCCTGGGCCAGGTGGTAGTGGTCAAACACCAGGGCGTCGAAGCCCTGGCCCGCAAGGGCGGCGGCCAGGGAGGCCCGCTCCGAACCCGCGGTCTCGATCCTGGACATGGCCGGGGCAAAGGTCTCGAGCAGGGGCGTGCCCTGCGGAGTTGCAAGGAAGGCGCAGGCAGCGCCGCGGACGCTCAGCGCCTCGGCAAGGGTCAGGCTGCGCATCATGTGTCCGCCGCCGGCCTCGGGACCAGCGTCGGCGATGAACAGCACGCGCGGCGTCTCGGGAATCATGACGCAGACAGGGGAGCGCGAAAATGCGGCTTCGGAAAGGGCGTGTTCATACGGACCCCCGGTCAAGCGTCGCCAGAATGGCCTCAGCGGCCCGCCGGGTCTCGTCCAGGGGCGCGCCGGGGAAGCTCTCCAGGCGCCCCGCGAACCGTCGCGCCGAGCCCCGGGAGATGAGATCCTCCTGCAGCCGCAGGAACTTCGGCGATCCGCCGTCCATGGGCAGGAACAGGACCGGACGCCCCGTCGAGGCGGCCTCCGTCGCCATGTTGGCGCTGTCCTCGGTGACCAGGATGACGTCCGCCATGGCCAGCAGGGCGAAATAGGGGTTCTCGCCTTCGCCGTCCCAGATGAACCCCGGCAGGTCAGCGAGGGCCTCGGTCATCAGCCGTCGCGCCGAGGCGGGCGTGCGCCGGGAAAATGTGACCATCACCGATCCGCCGGCCGACAGGACTGCGTCCCGGATGCTGGCTGCGAGGTCGCGGGCGCGGGCGTCCGAGAGGTCGTGGACCTTCGATTTTCCGCCGACCAGAAGGGCGGCCCGGGGACGGGGCAGGTCGTCCATCATCCCCCCCAGCCGCCCGGCTGCCTCGGCGAGGCGCGCCGGCGTCACGCGATGCGGCGATCCGGTAATGGCCAGGACATTGGGCCCGGCGATCTGGTCGTGCCGGGGCGCGACGATAAGGTCGAAGGCCCGGTGCGGCGCCCGGGGGTTCTGGACCTGCACCACCAGTGTACGCCCGCCAGACCACCGGCGCATGCGCAGGGAGAGGGGCAGGGTGGCCCGGCCCGCGGCGATCCAGATGTCCGGCCAGGGGCGCGCGATCCCGGTTCCGGCCTTCAAGGTGGCGAGGGGGAAGGGATGGAGGTACCAGGGCAGGCGTCCGGCGACGCCCTTCCAACTGACCGTGCGGGTCTGGACCTGGGCTGGCCGGAGGGCCGCCACGGCCTCTGCGAGGCCCAGCGCCGGGCCGACGTTTCCAGCCTTGTCGTCGGACACGGCCCAG
Source organism: Phenylobacterium sp. (assembly GCA_049314675.1). Classification (GTDB taxonomy): domain Bacteria; phylum Pseudomonadota; class Alphaproteobacteria; order Caulobacterales; family Caulobacteraceae; genus Phenylobacterium. The sequence goes on along the minus strand of JBMOEP010000049.1, from coordinate 1,862 downwards.
ATGGACAGGGGGGTTTCCAAGAGCCGGCCGGCCCTAGATCCACTCCACATTGACGATCTCGTAGGCCTTGACGCCGCCAGGCGTGTTGACCTCCACGACGTCCCCGGGCTCCTTGCCGATCATGGCCCGGGCGATGGGAGACGTGATGGAAATCCTGCCGGCACGGACGTTGGCCTCATGCTCGCCAACGATCTGGTAGCGGGCCAGGTCCTCGGTGTCCTCGTCGACGACGGAGACGGTGGCACCGAATTTGACCTGGCTGCCCGAAAGCCTGGAGACGTCGATGACCTGGGCGCGCGCCATCCGGTCCTCGATGTCGGCAATCTGCCCCTCGATCCAGCCCTGGCGTTCCTTTGCCGCGTGATACTCGGCGTTCTCAGAGAGATCGCCGTGCGCACGTGCCTCGGAGATGGCGGCAATCACAGCCGGCCGCTCGAGCGTCTTGAGACGCTTCAGATCATCGTCGAGAGCTTGATAGCCCTCGGCGGTCATTGGGACTTTTTCCATAACCGGGTGGTCTCGGATCTGCGCTGGGAATGAGTCGGACGCTGCAGGCAAACGCGTCCGTTGGGGGGAAAAGGATAGGTCCCACAGGGCAGAAACTCAAGGGTGCAATGCAGCACGCGGGTGCGATCAGGGCCTTTGCGGCTCCGGGACCGATCCCGGCAGGGTGTCCTCGGCCCTGGCCGCCTCTGCTGGGGGCCCCTGGGCCGGGGGTTCGGGGTCTGGCCCGGCGATGTCGGGGACCGGCTGGGGATCCGGCTGGGCGGCAGGCGGCGGCGGCGGGAGAGGTCCCGTGGGAATGGGTCCGGAGGGCAGCCGGTTGATGGCGGCGGTCATCACCCGGCGCCAGGTTTCCGCGGGCAGGGACCCGCCCGTCACGCCCTTCATGGGCCGGTTATCGTCGCGGCCCAGCCAGACCACGGTGATGATCCCGCCGGTGTAGCCGGCGAACCAGGCGTCCTGGTAGGCCGAGGTCGTGCCGGTCTTGCCGGCGATGTCGCGACCGGGCAGGGCGGCCCGCGTTCCCGTACCGCTGCGAATCACCTGCCGCATCATCCGGTTGAGGTCCGAGAGGGCCGGATTGATGATGACCTGCCGGGGCGGGGCGGGCACAGGGCGGGTCCAGATGACCTTCCCCGCCGGGGTGCGGATCCGGGACACGCCCCAGGCCTCCACCTGCCGTCCGCCGGTGGCGAAGGCACCGTAGGCCTCCGCCATGTCCATTGGGGTCACGAGCCCTGACCCGAGGGCCATGGCGGGCGTGGTCGGGATCGGCGTCGATATGCCGAGGCGACGGGCGGTCGCCGCTACAGTCTCGCGTCCCACCTCGTCAGCCAGACGTGCAGCGACGGTGTTCACCGACCTGGAGAGGGCGGTCTCCAGTGTCATGGGACCAAGGTTGCCCGGTTCGTAGTTCGCGGGCGACCAGCCGTCGATCACGACGGGCTCGTCGACCACCGGCGAATCCGGGGTGAGACCCGCTTCCAGGGCGGTAAGGTAGACGAAGGGCTTGAAGGCCGAACCGGATTGCCGCCGGGCGTCCGTCGCCCGGTTGTAGGGGGCGGTCTGATGGTCGGTTCCCCCCACCAGGGCCCGGACCGCGCCAGACCCGTCCAGGGTCACCACCGCGCCCTGCCCGACCCCCTGGGCGGCGCCGGCCAAAACACCGGATCGCAGGGCCTCTTCTGCGGCCCGTTCCAGGGGCAGGTCGAGGGTCGTCTCGACGACGATGTCCTGTCGCAGGGTGCCAGCCCGGCGGCGCGCCTGTGCGTCCATCCAGTCGACGAAATACTCGGCCGAGGCGCCAGGGGCCCGCTTCCAGACCCGGGGTGTCTCGGCAAGGGCCGCCGCCCGCGCCT
>JBMOEP010000048.1:0-9540 GCA_049314675.1 Phenylobacterium sp. | reverse complement strand
GCGCGATGCTAATGCCCGCCTCGCTCGGTGTACACGGCCCAGGGCTGATCACGATTCGGTCGGGGTGCATGGCTGCAACCTCGGCCACGCTGATCGCGTCGTTACGGTAGACCTCCACCGTTGCCCCCAGTTCGCTGAGATACTGGGTGGCGTGGTCGAAGCCCGGCCAGGTCAGGGCGGCCAGGCCCACGCTGGCATAGGCGAGGATCGGCGCTGCAATCCCGATCTGCAGGAGGACGCGGCGGCGGCGGAACCGGGTCATGGTGTGCGCGGCCTTGGCCGCAGGCCCCAGAGGGGACGAAGGGGTCCGCTCCGACGGACGATCTCGTAAACTGCCAGGCTGCCGCCGAGGGTGATCAGCACCAGCAGGCCGGCCTCGACGCCGACTAGCAGGCCCCGGGGTATCAGCAGGTGGGCGGCAATCACCAGCAGGGTCTGGTGGGCGAGGTAACAGGGAAACACCGCATCGGTCAGGTACCGCAGGGCCGGTCCGTCGGCGCTTCTGAGGTGACGGCTGCCAAAGCCCAGGACGGCGCAGATGGTGGCCCACTGGTACACCGCGAAGACCAGGTTGGCGGGAGACGATGGCGGCTGGTCCACCGGTTGCGACAGGGCGATCAAGGCCGGCAGGCTGACTATGGCAACGACCAGTGAGGTCCAGCGCAGACCCTCGAACCGGGTCCAGACGTCGTCACGCAGGGCCAGGAGGAACCCGGTCAGGAAGACGCCGAAGGACATGGCGTGGTTGTAGGGGTCATCGGTGATGTGGTTGGTCAGCCCCGCAGATGGGAAGATCCAGAGCCGGAGCAGGGCCAGGTAGATCATCGGTATGACCAGCAGGCCTGGGCCCCCAAGGAGCCGGGCCAGCAGGGTCTCCAGCCAGCTGAAAACCCGCGAGGCCGAGGCCAGGGCGAGGGCAGCGACGCTGTAGACCGTGATGTAGAGCACGAACCAGATGTGGTTCAGGGGCACGCCGTCCCTCAGGCCCGCGGGGCTGAATTCGGAGAGCCACCAGGCACCGAGGGATCCCGAGAAGCTGCCTTTCTCCAGGGCCTCGATCCAGGACTGCGGTGGTACAAGGACGAGGATCCCGAAGAGCAGGGGTGGGACCAGCCGGCGCAGCCGCTGCCCTATCGCCTGGTTGGGCGGCGTCCGCCGCACCATGAACCTCAGGGCGATCCCCGAGACCATGAACAGAAGGGTCAGCCGCCAGGGGTTTGTGACCAGGGCTGCCAGTCCAAGGCCCGGCACGGTGTGCGGGCTGTGCACATGCCAGTCCCACGGCGCATAGACGAGGCCGACATGGTAGAGGATGAGCACGCCAAAGGCGGCGATGCGGATCCAGTCAATGTCCGCGCGGCGCTGGAGTTTAGCGGTGCTCACGGGCCTTTCTATGCGACGGGAAGGCCCGCCCTGTCCACGTCGTCTGCAGCTCTCCGCTCAGGAGAAGTCGCGCGCCAGCTCGGCCCGGGTTGCGGGTGTCAGGCCCGTCATGTGGACGTAGGCCTCATGGTCGCAGCCCACCAGGACCTGGACGCCCGGCGACCGGAACACCGCCTTCTGCGCATCGGTCAGCGGGAAGTGCAGGAAGTGCACCGAGGAGGTCTTTCCGTCCTCCCGCGTGCGCTCGACGTCGCCGTCCTGGACGCCGTAGATCCGCTCGTCCCCGACCTGAAGGTAGAGATGTTCCTCGACGCCGCCGAGGCGGGCGAGAGTGGCGGCGCGCCGGATCGCGTCCTCGATCTCGAACATGACGGTCGCCACCAGTTCCGAGCCCTGGGGCACCAGGGGGTTGTAGGCTGCCAGCTCGTCGGCGACCTGCGCCGGGCCACCCTTCTCGATCAGGAGCATCTCCTGGATCTGGAACAGCATGGTCTCGTAGGTCTCGAAATAGAAGGTGCAGACCGGGCCCAGGTCCAGTCGGCGCAGCCGCTTCAGGGGCAGGAGCGCCGAGCGGCGGGCCATGCGCTCACGGGCGAACTCGGCATCGGGGAGGAGGTCTGCAGGGGTAATGCGGCGCTGGGCGGTGGGCATGGTCAGAGAACTCCGTAGGCGCGGGCGAAGATTTCGATGGGATGGGACTGGCGGGGCTGCGGACCCTTGCCGGTGGCCTCGTCGTCGGCCAGCAGCTGGCCAATGTGCTTGCAGGCCAGGGGGCAGTCCGAGCAGAGCTCGGCGGAGCCCTTCTGGGCCACCTGCTTGGCGGTGGGGCGGCCGACCTTTACGGCCAGGGGCCGGGTCGACTTCATGACGCCGAAGGTGCCGCCATGGCCAGAACAGCGCTCGACGATCTCGACCTTGGTGTCAGGGATGAGCTTGAGCATGTCGGCCGATCGCGCGCCCATGTTCTGGGCCCGGGCGTGGCAGGAATGGTGCACGGTAACCCCGCCCTCGACGGGGGTCAGGCCCGGGGCAAGGCCCAGGTCCCGGTTCAGCTCGACGATGTACTGGCAGATGTCACGGGTGGCGGCGCCAAGCTTCTTGACCGCGGGGTTCTCTGGCAGGATGAGCGGCCATTCGAACTTCATCATCAGGCCGCAGGACGCCGTCAGGGCGACCACCTCGTAGCCCTGGTCAATGTAGGGCTCGAAGACGGCGGCCACGCGGGCGGCCCTGCCTGCCACGCCCGACAGGTCGCCGCTTTCGAGCTGGGGCATGCCGCAGCACTCCGGGTAGACGACCTTGGCCTCGATGCCCTGGCGGGCCAGGACCCGGGCGGCGGCGACGCCGGTGTCAGGTCCGTTGTACTCGACCGAGCAGGTCGAATAGATCGCCACCTTCCGCTTTCCGAAGGCCGGGCCCGCCGGGTTGGGCGGGACGGGCGTGGGCAGCAGGTCCGTGGCGGTCTTGCCATGATATTTGGGCAGCTCGACCTCGGCGTCGATCTCGGCGATGGCCTCGAGCAGCTTGCGGATCGGGGTATTCTTGCGGGCGGTCCCCCAGTTGGCGATCCGCGCCAGCGGCTTGGCCAGGCGGCCATTCCGGTCGGTCTTGCCCAGTTCATCCCGCACGAAACTCTTCTCGCCGGCCCGGCGCTTGGCGGCCCGGTAGCGCAGGATCAGGTGGGGGATATCGATGTTGAATTCGTGCGGTGGCACATAGGGGCACTTGGTGAGGAAGCACATGTCGCACAGGGTGCAGGCCTCATCGACCTTGGCGTATTCACTCTTCGGAACACTGTCGAGTTCGCCGGTCTTGGACTCATCGATCATGTCGAAGAGGCGGGGGAAGCTGTCGCACAGATTGAAGCACCGCCGGCAGGTGTGACAGACGTCGAACTGGCGCTCCATCTCGGCCTCGACGGCCTCGAGGTCGTAATAGGCCTCGTCCCGCCACTCGATGGGGTGGCGGAAGGGGGCGGCCAGGCTGCCCTCGCGGGCTTTGGGCTTGGTCGTGTCCGACATGTCGCAGGCTCCAGGCAGGCTTCCGGAAGGTGGATGCGAAACCGGCGGCGGACCTCTCGGGCCGCCGCCGGCGCATCGTTAGTCCCGCCGGATCAGGCGAGGGACTCGAGGGCGCGCTGGAAGCGACCCGCGTGGGACTTCTCGGCCTTGGCCAGGGTCTCGAACCAGTCGGCGATCTCCTCGAAGCCTTCCTCGCGGGCGGTCCGGGCCATGCCGGGGTACATGTCAGTGTACTCATGCGTCTCGCCGGCAATGGAGGCCTTCAGGTTGGCCTCGGTGCCGCCGATGGGCAGGCCGGTGGCGGGATCGCCGACGGCTTCCAGGAACTCCAGGTGGCCGTGGGCATGGCCGGTTTCGCCTTCGGCGGTCGAGCGGAACACGGCCGCGACGTCGTTGTAGCCTTCGATGTCGGCCTTCTGAGCGAAGTAGAGGTAGCGGCGGTTCGCCTGGCTCTCGCCGGCGAAGGCGTCCTTCAGGTTCTGCAGGGTCTTGCTGGTGGCCAGGCTCATGGCGCTCTCCGGATTGGGGGCGCCGGGGCCCGGCGCCAGGTTTCCGCCGCAGTCTCTGCGGTCGCGCCACGTCCCTAAGCTGCGCAAAAGCATAGGGCAAAGCGAAAGAATTTATGTGCAGGATAGGTCCTGTCTATCCTGCACCACCCCGGGGACTTGTCACCCGGTCCCGGCGACCTCAGGGTGGGTTTCAAGGGGACTTGGGCCCTGGGGAGGTGCAACATGACCGTCCATCTGAGGCAGATCGCCCTTGTCGCCGAAAGGTTGGAGCCAGTGCTCCAGGACTTCGAGGCGGTGTTCGGCCTGGCCCGCTGTTTCATCGACCCGGGCGTCGCCGTCTTCGGCCTCGAGAACACCCTCCTGCCAGTTGGCCGGAACTTCTTCGAGGTGGTCGCGCCGGTGAAGCCGGACACCGCAGCCGGGCGGTATCTCGAACGGCGCAGCGGAAACGGCGGCTATATGGTCATCACCCAGACGCCGACACTCGAGGCGCTTGAAGCGGTCCGCGCCCGCGCCGCCAATTCGGGCGTTCGGGTGGCCTGGGAGTCGGCCCGCCAGGGCTGGACCCTGATCCAGCTGCATCCTGGCGACCTGAAGACCACCTTCCTGGATGTCGAGTGGGACGAAAACGGCGACCTCGCCGGTCCCTGGCCGCCAGCCGGGGGTACGGGCTGGGAGGACAAGGTCCGCCAGGACCTCGTCCTCGACTTCACGGGCGTCGAACTGCAGGCCGACGATCCCGTTGCCGCCGCCCGTCTCTGGAGCGCCGTTACCGGCTCGCCCATGGAGGTGTCCGGCGGCGTCCCTGTCGTTCAGCTGAACAATGCCAGCCTGAGGTTCGTGGCACCCTCCGATGGCCGGGGCCCGGGCCTTTCGGCGGTGGACCTGACGGTCCGCGACCTGGCGGAAGTGGTCCGCCGGGTCCGGGCCAGGGGCCTCGCCGCGGGTCCCGACCGCGTGGAGATCTGTGGCGTGAGGTTCCATCTCCGACAGGCCTGACGGCTCCGCCAACGGATTTTCGCTAGCCATGCGTTGGACTTGCTGTCGCTCGCCCCTATCTCAGCCCCAGTCCGCGACGGGACAACCTGAAAGCTAAACCTGTGTCAAAGCGTCTGATTGCGGCCCTCGCGGTGCCTTTGCTCGCCGCGACCGTGGCGTCAGCGCCGGCAACCGCCGCCCCGCCCCCGCCTGTCCGCGAGGCCACCATCGTGGATGAGCTCGTCGTGGAGGCGCCGGCGAACGGTGCGGGCGCCGTCCTCGGCGATATCAAGCCAGAGCTGCAGATCAGTGAGGCAGAGATCCAGTCTTACGGCGTCAGCAGCGTCGCCGAACTGGTGGCCCAACTGGCGCCGCAGACCCAGTCCGGCCGGGGCCGCAGCCGCGGAGGGATGCCGGTCGTCCTCCTGAACGGGGCCCGGACTTCGGGGTTTGCGGAACTCCGCGACCTGCCTCCGGAAGCCATCGTGCGCGTCGACGTCCTGCCTGAAGAGGCGGCCCTGAAGTACGGCTACACCGCCGACCAGCGGGTACTCAACTTCATCACACGCAAGACATTCCGGGCCGTCACGACCGAGGTGGACATCGAGGCCGCCACGGCAGGTGGCACAGTCACCCAGGAGTTCGAGGCCGGACTGTTCCGCATCGACGGCGACCAGCGGACACAGCTCAAGGCCGAGCTGACGGCCACCTCGGCGGTGACCGAGGACGAGCGGGACATTCCCCCGAACGGTGCGACGGCCCTCTTCACCCCCCTCGGTCTCTACAGCGGCCGGGGCCCTGGCGGACAGATCGATCCGGCCCTCAGCGTCCTGGCGGGTGGCCCCGTGACCCTCGCCGGCCTTCCCGCCATTGCGGCGTCCCGGCCGCCGACCCTCGCCGAGGTCGCGGCCCTCGCGGGCCAGGTCCCGCCTGCGGACGAAGGCGCCTATCGAACCCTGACGCCCGAGACCCGCCGCCTGACGATCAACGGGGTGGTGGCCCGAAGCGCCTCGCCCGGGACCACCGCGACCTTCAACGCGGTGATCGGCGCCGGCAGTTCCGAGTCCCTCCAGGGTCGGCCGGCCTACAGCTTGACCATTCCTGGCGGCGGGCTCTGGACGCCCTTTGCAGGTCCTGTGGACCTCCTGCGCCGGGAGGCTTCCAGGGGCGCAATCCGCCAGACCTCGGAGGACTGGAATGCCCGCCTGGGCTTTGGGCTCAACAGCGCCCGCAATGGATGGCGTCTGTCCCTCACCGGCGGCCTCGACCTGTCCGATGTGGTCGGCCGGACCGACGGGGCCGTAGATACCCGGCCAGCCCAGGCCCGGCTTGCGGCTGCGGACGCGGCCTTCAATCCCTATGCCCCCGGTGCTGCGGACCTTCCCGTCTTCGCCGCGGACCGGACGCGCTCGCGGACCGCAGGGGCCGAGGTGCAGGCCCTGGCGGCAGGGTCGATCTTCGAACTTCCTGCCGGCCCCCTCTTCCTCTCGGCCCGGGCGGGGGCGTCGGGCAACTGGCTCCGCTCGCGCTCGGTCCGCCGGGAGGTGGAGCGCGAGGCCGACCTCTCCCGTACCGGTGTCAGCGCCCAGGCCAGCGTCGACACGCCCCTCCTGCGTCGCGATGTCGAGGGGTGGGGACGGCTTGGCGACCTCTCGCTGAACTTCAACCTTCAGGGCGAGAGCCTGTCCGATGCCGGGACCCTGGCCACGGTCGGCGGCGGGGTGAACTGGTCACCGGTCGACCGGCTGACCCTGCTGGCCTCCTTCAGCCGGGACCAGTCGCCCCCCACCCTGGTCCAGCTGGGCGCGCCCCGGACCGTCACGACCGGGGTGAGGGTGTTCGACTATGTGCGCAGCGAGACCGTCGAGGTGGTGCAGGTCTCCGGCGGCGATCCTGCCCTGCGCAGCGACCAGCGGGATGCGACGCGCCTGGGCGTCAACGGGAAGCCCTTCGCCGACCGGGAGTTGAACTTCTCGGTCAGCTACACCCTCAGCCGGGCCGATGATCCGGCCTCGGCCCTGCCGGCGGCCACGGCGGAGGTGCAGGCCGCCTTCCCCGAGCGGTTCCTGAGGGACGCGAGCGGCCGGCTCGCCGTCGTCGACGTCCGCCCCGTGAACTTCCTGCGCAGCGACCGCGAAGAGATCCGCTGGGGCTTCAACTGGTTCGGTGGCCAGGGCCCGGCAACGGGGCGTCCCGGCGCAGGTCCTCCGGCACGCGGTGGGGGCTCTGGGGGTCCGCCGCCGGGCGCGCGCGGCGGCGGCGGCCGGCCCATGGCCATGATGGGCGGGCCCGGAATGGGCGGCCCGCAGGGGAGGCCCGGATGGCAGGTGTCGCTCTACCATACGGCCGTGCTCACCGACCGGATCCTGGTCCGGCAGGGCGGGCCGGTGTTTGACCTTCTTGAGGGATCGGCCGCGGGTGCCCGGGGCGGGACCTCGGCCAATGCCATCGAGCTGCAGGCGGGCCTCTTCCGCCAGGGTCGGGGCGCGCGCCTTAGTACCTCCTGGAAGAGCGGAACCCAGGTCGAAGGCGCGACGCCGGCCGGCGACCTGTCCTTCTCGGACCTGGCGACGGTGGACATCCGCCTCTTCGAAACCTTTTCCGGATCCCCGGACCTTGTCCGGCGCTGGCCAGTACTGAAAGGCGCTCGGGTCACCCTGGCCGTGGACAATCTGTTCGACGCCAAGCTCAAGGTCCGCGACGCTCAGGGAGCCGTTCCGGCGGGGTATGCCGAGGACATTCTCGATCCTGTGGGCCGGGTCTTGGAGATCAGTTTCCGAAAGGTGTTCTGAGGGGCTTGCCTGCCGGGCGCGGGTGGACTTCCCTAGATCCCGTTCCGATAAGTGGGAACCGGTTATCGGATCGAAACGGGATCTAACTTTTCGGGTTTAGAGCCTGTTTTGCCCCTTCAGACGTTCCATCTGAAGGGAACAGGCTCTGGGGCGAAGACCCCGGGAGGACACGGCATGAAGGACCCATCGGTCGGGCGACCGCCCCTTTCCCCCGGGCACGCCGCCTTCGCGGCCCAGGTCGAGGCTGCCCAGGATGTGCTCGACGCCTTCATGGCCGCCTGGAATGCCCGGGACGCCGACGGCGTCCGGGCCAGCTTCAACTTCCCCCATGTGCGGTTCGCCTCGGGCCGGGTGAACATACTGGCTCCTGAGCAGGTGACGGACGCCATGTACGCCGGCGCTGCCCTCTCGGAGTGGGGCCGGTCGGCCTGGCAGCGCCGGGAGGTGATCCACGCCGGGCCGGACAAGGTCCAGTTTGACACCCGCTTCGCCCGCTTCCGCCCGGACGGGAGCCTGATCAGCGCCTTTGACTCCATCTACATCGTGACCCTGCAGGACGGCCGCTGGGGCGTCCAGGGCCGGTCCAGCTATGCCCCCTGAACCGGTAAGTCCGCCATGAAGGCTGCAAGCTACCCCCTCGCCCGGGAGCAGGACTTCACCTCCCGTATCAATGGGAAGGCCTATCGCCTGCGAATCGCCACGCCCTACGGCCCGCCGCCCGAGGGGGGATACCCGGTCCTCTACGTCCTCGACGGCGACGGCTATTTCGGCTCCTTCGCAGACGCTGCCCGCCTGCGTGCCGCCGGCGGGCTGGAGCTGCCCCACACCGTCGTCGTCGGGGTGGGCTATCCTGGCGAGGACTTCACCGGGGCCCTCGGCCGACGGTTCCTCGATCTGACCCCGACCGAGCCCAGCGCGGCCGAGAAGGCCAATCACACCTTCGCCTCGGGTGAGATCCGCTATGCTGGGGCGGACGACTTCCTGGAGATCCTGACCCGGGAGGTGCGTCCCCGGGTCGCTGAGGTCCTGCCGGTCGACCCGGCCCGCGAGGCGCTGTTCGGCCACTCCCTGGGCGGCCTCTTCGTCCTTTACGGCCTGTTCCGAAGGCCCGACGCCTTCTGCGCCTGGTTGTCCCTCAGCCCGTCCATCTGGTGGGACGGCCGATTCGTCCTGCGGGGCGAGGCGGGCTTTACCTCCGCCCTCCCGGGCCTGGCCCGTCCACCCAGGCTCTTCGTTGGCGTCGGCTCCCTCGAGCAGCCCGAGGGGTCCCCGGCGCGGATGGTCGACAACGCCGTCGAGCTGTCCGCCCGCTTCAGTGCCCTGGCGGGCCCGACCGGCTGGCGCTTTGCCTCCCGGGTCTTCGAGGGCGAGACCCACGCCGGCGTGGTCTGGCCCGCCATCAATCCCATGCTCGACTTCGCCCTGAAGGACGCTTGAGGTCTGCTTGCCGGACGCCGGCAGGCCTGTAGAAGACTCCCAACCCGATCCCCGATGGAGGCCGACCGTGCCTGACACCTTCCGCGCCCTGCGCGCCCACAAGACCGACGCCGGGATCGAGACCCGGCTCGAGACCCTGACCGACGCCGATCTCATGGAGGCCGATGTCACCGTGCGGGTCGAGTTCTCGACGGTGAACTTCAAGGATGGGCTGGCCCTGACCGGTCGCTCCCCCATCCTGCGGACCTTTCCCATGATCCCCGGCATCGACTTCGCCGGTGTGGTGGAGACCTCGGCCCATCCGGGCTTCGCCGCCGGCGACCGGGTGGTCCTGAACGGCTGGGGCGTGGGCGAGACCTGGCACGGCGGCTACGCCCAGAGGGCGCGGGTCAAGGGTGACTGGCTGGTCAGGCTACCCGA
>JBMOEP010000047.1:0-9705 GCA_049314675.1 Phenylobacterium sp. | reverse complement strand
GCTGCGAGGACAAGGGCGACCACTGGCTGATCAACGGCCAGAAGATCTGGACCTCCGGCGCTCAGTACTCCGCCTGGTGCGGGGCCCTGGTCCGCACCGATCCCACCGCCAAGAAGCATGACGGCATCAGCTTCCTGCTGATCAACATGCGCCAGCCCGCCATCGAGACCCGTCCGATCAAGCTGATCGCCGGCGCCTCGCCCTTCTGCGAGACCTTCTTCACAGACGCCGTTGCGCCCAAGGACGCCCTGCTGGGCAAGCTCAACGAGGGATGGTCGGTGGGCAAGCGCTTGCTGCAGCACGAGCGCGCCAGCCAGACCGGCGTCTCCATGGGCGGCCGTGCCACCCCGCTGGAGGAGATTGCCCGCAAGTACGTGGGTGAGGATGGCCGGGGCCGGATCGCCGACGGCGACCTGCGCACTCGCATGATCCGCCACATCATGGATGCCCGGGTCCACAGCCTGACCCTGGCCCGCGCTGCGGCTGAGGCCAGGGGGGCCTCGGGTGCCACCAACGCCGCCTCCGTGCTCAAGAACTCGGCCACCAACGTGGCCCAGATCCGGCAGGAGATGGTGCTGGAGATCATGGGCCACCAGGGCCTGGGCTGGGACGGCGAGGCCTTCACAGGCCAGGAGATCGAGGCTGTGCGCGGCTGGCTCTCCGGGCGGGCCATGTCGATCTATGGCGGATCTTCGGAGGTGCAGAACAACATCATCTCCAAGCGCATACTGGGCCTGCCTGACACGACCCAGTCTGCGTGATCCGAGGTCTCGCGGGCCTGCTGGCCGCGTCTTGACGGTGAGCGGGGCGACCCTTCCCGGGTCGGCCCTTCTCCTGTCCTGAACGGGCGGCTTTCGCTTGCAGTCGGCGGCCGGGCCGTCCATCCAGAGCGCCATGGATATCGCCCAGGCCCCCATTCGTGATCCCCGCTACGCCCCCGCCCGGCTTGAGGTGGAGGTGCGGCCTGACGGGACCCGGATCCTGTTCAACCCCACCCCGCTTGACGGGGACTTCGGCACCGTCGCCGAGCCTCTGCTGCACTGGGCGGGGCGGGCACCTTCGCGGACCTGGCTGGCCGAGCGGTCCGGAGAGGGCTGGAGAGAGGTCAGCTACAGCGAGGCCGCCGGGCGCGTCGCCGTCCTGGCAGGCGGCCTGCGCGACCGGGCAATCGGGGGCCCCCGGCCCCTGCTGATCCTGGCCCGCAACGGGATCGACCACGCCCTCCTCAAGTACGCGGCCATGAGCCAGGGCATGCCGGTCGCTCCGGTCTCGCCCCAGTACGGACTGCCTGGCGCCAATCTCTCCCGGCTGGCCCAGGCGGTGGAGACCCTCAACCCCTCGGCCATCTACACCGAGGACGCAGCCTTGTTCAGCGAGGCCCTGGCGGCGCCCTTCCTGGCCGGCCTGCCAGTGATCGCCGGCCGCAACCCCCGGCCTGGGGACATCCCCCTGGCGGACCTGGAGCGCGCCTCGGCCGCGATGCCTTCGGCCCTGCCCGAGGACCACGCCAAGTACCTCCTGACCTCCGGCTCGACCGGCCGGCCCAAGGCGGTGATCAACCTCCAGGCGCGGATGTCCGCCAACGCCGCCCAGGTGGCCGCCTGCTTCGCCGACCCGGACCCGCCGGTGGTGGTCAATGCCGCGCCCTGGAGCCACAGCCTCGGCGCCAACGCCATCCTGCACATGGTCCTGCACCGGGGCGGGACCCTCTACATCGACGCTGGCCAGCCCGTGGAGGGCCGGTTCGGCGACACGGTGCGCAACCTTCGGGAGGTCGCGCCGACCTATCACAACATGGTCCCGGCGGGCTGGATGATGTTCGCCGGTGAGCTCGAAGCCGATGCGGACCTGGCCCGTAACTTCTTCTCCCGGGTCCGCCTGATGCAGTACGGCGGCGCCAACCTGGGACAGGAGATCTGTGACCGCATCCAGGCGGTGGCGGTGCGCACGGTGGGCGAGCGCATCAGCTTCTCCTCGGGCTACGGGGCCACCGAGACCGGCCCGACCGCCTCCAATGTCCACTGGCCCAACACCCGCATGGGGATGATGGGCCTGCCCCTGCCGGGCACGACGGTCAAGCTGGCGCCCATGGCCGGCAAGCTGGAGTTCCGGGTCAAGGGACCCCAGGTCACGCCCGGTTATCTGGGCCAGCCCGAGCTGTCGGCAGCCAGCTTCGACGAGGAGGGCTTCTACCGCCTGGGCGACGCCGCCCGGCTGGTGGACCCACAGGACATCCGCAGGGGCCTGGCTTTCGACGGCCGGCTCTCGGAAAACTTCAAGCTCACCAGCGGCACCTTCGTCAACGTGGGCGAACTGCGCATCGCCGTGATCGGCGCCGTGGGCGACGCGGTCACTGACGCCATCGTCTGCGGCGAGGGCGAGGCCGGCGTGGGCCTGCTCTTCTATCCCCGGCCCGGCCACCCTCCGGAGGCGGTGGCAGAGGCCGTGCGTGCCGCCGTCAGCACTCACAACGCCCGGGGTGGGGGCGGCGCGGGGCGGGTGGCCCGGGCCCTGGTCCTGCCGGACGGCCCCGACGCCAACGCCGGAGAGATCACCGACAAGGGCTACATCGCCCAGCCGGTGGCGCGGGCCTTGCGGGCGGCCTTCATCGGGCGGATGTTCGCGAAAGCGCCGGACCCCGGCGTCATGGTTTTCGAGACGGCCTGACCCGAAGGGCTGGCCCGGGCGGGGAGGCCCAGACCACATGAATGGCGCCGACGCCCTTATGCGCACCCTGGTGGAAAACGGCGTGACCGCCTGCTTCGCCAATCCCGGTACCAGCGAGATGCAGTTCGTCAGCGCCCTGGACGGACAGCCGGCCATGCGCCCGGTCCTGTGCCTGTTCGAGGGCGTCGCCACAGGCGCCGCAGATGGCTATGGCCGGATGACGGGGACCCCCGCCTGCACCCTGCTGCACCTGGGTCCCGGCTACGGCAATGGCTTGGCCAACCTGCACAATGCCCGCCGGGCCTACACGCCCCTCGTCAACGTGGTGGGCGACCACGCCACCTATCACCGCGAGTATGACGCGCCCCTGAACTCGGACATCCCGTCCATCGTCGCGGCCAACTCCCTCTGGGTGAAGTCGGCCGACACCCCGGACGAGGTGGCCGCCGTGACCGCAGAGGCGATCACCGCCAGCCATGGCCCGCCCGCCGGTCCGGTCAGCCTGATCCTGCCCGCGGACTCCGCCTGGACAGAGACAGACACCACCTTCGCCCCGGCCTCGCGACCCGGGCTGCGCGCGCCGGACGGGGAGGCCGTGGAGGCTGCCGCCCGGGCGATCCGGGCCGCCTCGGCGCCGGTCGTGCTGATCGGCGGCGGTGCCTGCCTGGACGCTGGGCTTGTCCAAGCCGCCCGGCTTCAGGCGGCCGGCGTGCGGGTCCTGTCCGACACCTTCGTGGCCCGCCAGCCCCGGGGCGCGGGCGTCTTCGCCCCGGCCCGGATGCAGTACTTCGGCGAGGCCGCTCTGGAGGAGCTGGCCGGGACGGACTTGATGGTCTTTGCCGGTACCACCCAGCCTGTCGCCTTCTTTGCCTATCCCGGACGGCCCAGCCTGCTTGTGCCCGAGGGTTGCTCCACCCTCTCCCTGGCTGACCGCGCCACGGACGCCGCCGCTGCCCTGGAGGCTCTGGCGGATGCCCTCGGCGCCCCGGCCTCGGGTCCGTCCCAACCCCTGAAACGTCCAGCCAGCCCGGCGTCCGGAGCCCTCACGCCCCAGGCCTGCGGGGTGGCGGTGGCCCGCCACCTCCCGGAGGGCGCCATCCTGTGCGACGACTCGGTGACCTCAGGGGGCGGGGTCGCCGCGCCCTGCCTGACGACAGTTCCCCACGAGGTCCTGTCCCTGACCGGCGGCGCCATCGGCATCGGTGGGCCGCTGGCCATCGGAGCGGCGGTGGCCTGTCCGGACCGCAAGGTGGTGTCCCTGAACGGCGACGGTTCGGCCATGTACACGGTGCAGAGCCTGTGGACGATGGCCCGCGAGAAGCTGGACGTCACTGTGGTGGTCTTCGCCAACCACAGCTACCGCATCCTGAACATCGAGATGAACCGGACCGGCGCCGGCCAGCCGGGCCCCTCGGCGCGCAAGCTGCTGGACCTGGGCGATCCCAACATCGACTGGGTGTCCCTGGCCCGGGGCCTGGGGGTCGAGGCGGTGCGCTGCGAGACTGGCGAGGCCTTCGAGGCCGCCTTCGCCAGCGCCATGTCCCAGCGGGGCCCGCGCTTCATCGAGGCGGCCATCTGAGCTTCCAACCCTTGGGGCAACGAACAGGGCCCGCGGGAGCGATCCCGCGGGCCCTCGTCGTTCGGGACTGTGCCCGCGCTACTTGTTGCCGGGCAGGGAACAATCCCTGGAGAAGGCGCAGCCCACGGCGTTGATCGGCGTCAGGGGCTCGCTCTTGTACTCCAGGATGTAGCCCTTGAGGCCGTCGGCGCAGGCGGTCTCGAGGTAGGTTGTGCCCGCCGCGGTCTTGCCGAGAAGGCGCACCGCCGAGACGTCGCATTCCGACTTGCCCATCTTCTTGAGGTCGCCCGTCACCGCCTTGAGGGAGGCTTCGGGCTTGGAGAAGGAGCAGCGGTATCCGACGATCGGCGCCCGGGCGCAGTCCACCACCTGGGTGGTCTCAGCCTTGGACGTGAAGACGCCGACGGCACCGTCCGGACGGTTGGCGCAGGCCATCTCCACGACGTCCTTGCCGGGCGGCGAGGGGAATGGCGCATATTTGGAGACCTGGCAGTCGAAGCCGGCCTTCTTCGACAGGTTCGAATAGAGGCCAGCCTGGGCGGTCTGGGCCTCCTTGGCGTCCGTCAGGGTACAGCCGCCGAGCAGGGCCATGGCCTTTTCGCAGGACGTGGTCTGGGTGACCTGGCCCTTGTCGACCTTGTAGATGTAACCCTTGCCGTCCTGGCACGAGGCTTCGTAATAGCTGGCCCCACCCTGGGACATGCCGATGTAACGGCGATCCTTCACGGCGCAGCCATTGTTGGCGGCTGCGGCGTAGCGGTCGACAACGGCCAGGCGGTAGGCGGGGTCGCGCAGGGTGCACTTGATGTTGCCGGCGGTCGCGTCGAAGGTCAGGCAGTCGTTGGCGACCGAGGAGCCATCGGGATTGGCTGGCGCATCAACCTGCAGGACATAACCCGAGCCGCCCTGGCAGGAGACTTCAAGGAAGGTGTTCTTGGCCGTCTGGCCTATGCCCCGGGCCGCGTCTGGAGTGCAGGACACGCCCGCCTTGGTCAGGAGGGGCGCAAGGTCAGCCAGCGGATTGGCGTTGCCGGGGAGTTTGCAGGGCAGGGACGGCGGCTTGCCGTCTGGCTGGGGGGAATTGGCCTCGATGCAGCTGAAGGCGGTGGGCTTCACACCGGGAGGAGCCTGCAGGACGAAGCCGACGCCGCGGTCGCAGTCGATCTCGTAGAAGTTGGTGACGGCCTTGGTCTTGGGATCCGCCATCTTGCCGACGAAGCGCGCGTCGGTGACCTGGCAGGCAATGCTGGCCGCCTGGGCGACCGCAGGGGCCTCGGCCATTCCCAGGGTGCGCGCCGCCGCGAGGGCGGCTTCTTCCTTCTTGGAGGCCGAGACGGCGACCGCCGTTCCCAGCACGAGGGCCAAGCCCGCCGTAGCCAGGCCGAGTACGAGGCGTTTCATGGTGAAGTTCCCTCCGGGGACATCTGTTCCTTTGGCTCTTAATCCCATGGCGGCGCCGACGGCAAGTCGCCTTGGCGACGAATGCGCAGCTTCGGTGATCTGTGAAGGTTTCTGGACGCCTCTCCAGGGATTTGGATTTGATCCGGGTGCCCGAACGGCCGACACTGCACAGGTAAGGAGTCCCTGCATGCGCGATGGTTTCGAAGATCCGGTCCTGGAGGCCCACAAGGCCAAGATCATCTATCCCTTCCCGGGTGGCCCTGACCAGGGAGAGGCGGTTGACGTCGCCCCCGGGGTGAAGTGGCTGCGCATGCCCCTGGGCGGCTCCCTGGCCTGGATCAATGTCTGGGCGATCCGCGAAGCGGGCGGCTGGGCGATCGTCGACACCGGCCTGGGCGGACAGGCGACCCGGGAGTCCTGGCGCAAGGCCCTGGCGGGCCCCCTCGAGGGCTTGCCCGTCACACGCGTCTTTGTCACCCACATGCACCCCGACCACATTGGCATGTCCGGGTGGATGACCCGCAAGTTCGGCGTTCGCCTCTGGATCACCCGCCTGGAATTCCTGATGTGCCGGTCCCTGTCGGCCGACACTGGCCGCGAGGCCCCTGAGGACGCCTTGGTCTTCTATCGCGCCGCGGGCTGGGATGAGGAGGCGCTGGAGGACTACCGCGCCCGGTTCGGAGGTTTCGGCAAGAGTGTTCATGCCCTGCCGGACAGCTTCCAGCGCCTGTCCGACGGTGACGTGGTGCCAATCGGTGATCATGACTGGAGGGTGGTGGTGGGCTCGGGCCATTCCCCGGAGCACGCCTGCCTCTGGTGCCCCGACCTGAAGGTGATGATCAGCGGCGACCAGGTCCTGCCGAAGATCACCTCGAACGTCTCGGTCTTCCCGACGGAACCTGCGGGCGATCCCCTGACCGACTGGCTGACCTCCCTGGCACGGATCCGAGGGGTCGTGCCGGACGATGTCCTGGTCCTGCCGGCCCACAACGAGCCCTTCCACGGCCTGCATGCGCGGATCGACCACCTGATCGGCGGCCACGAGCGCAGCCTGATCCGCCTGCAAAAGCTGCTCGAAGAGCCCAAGCGGGCCATCGACACCTTCCATATCCTTTTCCGCCGCACGATCGACCGCTGGACCCTGGGCATGGCCACCGGCGAGAGCCTGGCCCATCTCAACTGCCTGATGGCCCGGGGCCTCGCCGTGCGCACCCAGGACGAGGCCGGGGTGGACTGGTACCGTGCCGTCTGAGGCGGTGCAGGTCCGGCCCGCCGGACCGGACGATCTGGCGACCATCTACCGGTTCATCCTGGACCTGGCCGACTATGAGCGACTGGCGCAGGAGGTGGACGCAACCCGCGAAGGCTTGGCCCGCGACCTCTTCGGGCCTTCGCCGCGGGTCTACTGCGACATCGCGGAGATTGATGCCGCTCCGGTCGGCTTCGCCCTCTGGTTCTATTCCTACTCCACCTTCCGGGGCCGCCACGGGATCTGGCTCGAGGACCTTTTCGTCCAGCCGGAGTCCCGCGGCGTGGGGGCAGGCCTGGCCCTGCTCAGGACCCTGGCGCAGCGCTGCCGGGATGAGGGCCTGGCCCGGCTGGAATGGTCGGTGCTGGACTGGAACGCGCCCGCCATCGGCTTCTACGACCACCTCGGGGCCCTGGCGATGGACGACTGGACGACCCGGCGCCTGACTGGCGAGGCGCTGGTGGCCCTCGCGCAATGAGCGATCCGCCGGTCACAGTGATCCGGGCACCCCCCGGGGAAGAGGCCGATATCCGCCGGCGCGTCCGCGAGGTGGACCCCGCCGGTCTGGGCTCCGACCGGGTCATCGCTGTCCCCGGACATGCGGCCTCCCTGGCCCGGATGCTGGCCGATCCCCGGGTCTCGGACCCGATCTATGACCTGCCCCGGCCGATCACCGAGGAGAGCGTCCGCGCCTGGATCGAGGCGACGGCGGTCCAGCAGGGGAGGGGAGAGGCCGTCCTGGTCCTGTCCCTGGACGAGGATGGCGAAGTCGCCGGCTATTCCCGCTTCAGCGTCTGGCCAGACAGGTCGTCCGCCGAGATCGCCGGTGCGACCCGGGCTGAACGCCAGAATCGCGGGCAGGGGACGACGGGCGCGGCCCGGTCCTTCGGCTGGATGTTCGAGGTCCTGGGTGTGCGCCTGGTCGGCCTGACGGCGGCCCTGGACAATGTGCGCTCGGCCCGGGTGATCGAGGCCGCAGGCTTCCGCCCCATGGGCGAACGCGACAGCCGCCGCCCCGATGGGACCCTCCGGCGGTCGCTCTATTGGGAGATGACCATCGACGAATGGCGGGACGCCCACCCCGGTGCGGCGACGGGCGCACCTTCGTGAGCCAGCAGCCAGGCCTTTCGGTCCAGGCCGCCGGCATAACCGGTCAGGGCACCTGACCGGCCGATCACGCGATGACACGGGATGAGCAGGGCCACAGGGTTCGCACCGTTCGCCAGACCCACCGCCCGGACTGCCTGCGGCGAGGCCACCTGCAGGGCGATATCGAGATAGCTCCGGGTCACGCCGGGTGGAATGTCGCACAGGGCCGTCCAGACGTGCTCCTGGAAGCGTGTCCCCGCGGTGGCACAGTCGAGCCGGGCCAGGGCGCCCGGGTCGCCCTCAAAGTATCCCTCCAGGGCCTGCGACACCCGGGCGGGCGCTGCACCGGCTCTGAGGAGGTGTCCGGGATACAGGCGCTCCATCCGGCGACGGATCCGCGGGAGACCGGAGCCGAAGTCGAGGCCCCGGACAATTCCGGCCTCGTCGAGGATCACCTCGATCCTGCCGAGGGGCGAGGGAAGGTCCGAGACTGTCAGCCGAAGGGGCGCAGGGGCGTCGATCTTCATTCCGGATGTCCTTTGCGGTGGGATGCGGCGTCAGCGTCCTTCGCCCAGAGGTGGGCGGCGGCGTAGGCCCTCCAGGGACGCCAGGCCTCTGCCCGCGCCAGCAGGGCTTCGGGGGAGGGGCGGCGACCTTCCGGGTCCGCCGCCGCCCTCAGGAGGGCCAGGTCCGAATGCGGAAAGGCGTCGGGCTCGCGCAGGGCGCGCATGGCGATGTACTGGGCGGTCCAGGCCCCGATCCCCGGAAGGGCGGTGAGTCTGCGGACAGCGCTTTCGAGGTCCTGGCCGGGGCCGAACAGCTGGCCGTCTTCCAGGGCCAGTTGGGCGATGGCCGCCAGGGCCCGGCCGCGGGCCCGGGGCATGGGCAGGGACTCCGGGTCGATGCCGGCGAGACGCTCCGGTCCCGGGAAAAGCCGGTCCAGTCCGAACCGGCGGGCCGGCTCGAAGTCGAGGCGAACGCCGTGGCGCTCCGCGAGACGACCCGCCAGGCCCCGGGCGGCTGTGACCGACACCTGCTGGCCAAGAATGGCCCTGACCGCCAGCTCGAAGCCGTCCCAGGCGCCGGGCGCCCGAAGACCCGGCCGCTGGGCAAGGAGGGGCCCGAGATCCGGATCCTCGCCCAGATGCGCCAGAACCGGTTCAGGGTCCAGGGCGAGGTCGAATACCCGCCGCACCTGGGCCAGGACCCGGGGAAGGACGCGGAGATCAGGAAACCAAAGGCTGGCGGACAGGCTGTCGCCCCGACCTGGCTCGACCCGGACCACTCCGGCGACGCCGCCAACCGCAAGGGTCCGTACATAGGCCTGGCCGTCGATGCTTTCGACACCTGCCACCTGCCGCTGGGCGAAGAAGTCCAGCATGCGGGGCCAGTCGTAGGGCGGTCGGTAGGTGAGCCTTAGGGTGACGCCGTCCTCCAACCCCGCCTTGGCCCCGGACCGTGCGCGCAGGCTCGAGGGCGCACTGCCGCCGGCGGCCTGGAAAGCCTCGTTGAAGCGCCGGATGCTGCCGAAGCCGGAGGCCAGGGCCACCTCAGACATGGAGAGCCCCGTCTCGAGGATCAGGCGACGGGCCGTGAGCAGCCGCCGCGTCTGGGCCACCGAGACAGGCGAGGCCCCTAGGTGTTCCTGGAAGAGGCGCCTGAGATGCCGTTCTCCGACGCCCAGACGTCGGGTCAGGTCCTGGAGGTCGCCGGTGTCCAG
>JBMOEP010000046.1:0-9751 GCA_049314675.1 Phenylobacterium sp. | reverse complement strand
GAATGTCGGAGGTGACGTGACCCCCTGAATTTCCTCCAGTATTACTGTGACAGTGTATGAAATAGTCTGTCTATCGGCCGAGCAAGGGGTTTCCGGAGCGTGAAGGCCGCCAAAAGCTGATCGAGCGCCTTTCAAGCCTCGGTTATCGGGCTGACCCAAAGGGCTGGGATGCGAACGTGCGTGAACGTTAGTTTCGTACAGTGTCACCGTAACTCCACCGTAACTCCAGTTCGTCGGAACCGGATCTAGCCCGCGGCGTCGGTGAACTGCAGGGCGGCGAAGCGGGCGTAGAGGCCGCCCCGGGCCGTCAACTCGGCATGGGTTCCGGTCTCCACGACCCGCCCTTCGTCCATCACCACGATCCGGTCGGCCTTGAGGACCGTGGCCAACCTGTGCGCGATGACCAGTGTGGTGCGCCCGCGCATGGCCGCGTCGAGGGCCTCCTGGACCAGCTTCTCGTTTTCAGCATCGAGGGCGCTCGTGGCTTCGTCCAGCAGCAGGATCGGCGCCTGGCGGACCAGGGCCCGGGCGATGGCGAGACGCTGCCTCTGGCCTCCCGACAGGCCCCGGGCGCGCTCTCCAAGGGGGGTCTCGAAGCCCTCCGGAAGCCCCGCGATAAAGGCCTCCGCCTGGGCGGCGCGGGCGGCGGCGAAGATCTCGTCGGGCTCCGCGCCTTCACGGCCGAAGGCGATATTGTCGGTGGCCGAGCCTGAGAACAGGGGACTGTCCTGCGCCACCAGGGCGGCCTGGGCGCGGATGTCCCGGGGATCTGCCCGCCTCAGGTCCACCCCATCGATGCGGACGACGCCGGCAACGGGATCGTAGAACCGCAGGAGGAGGCGGAAGACCGTGCTCTTGCCGGCGCCGGAGGGCCCGACCAGGGCGACCCGCTCGCCGGGTGCCACGGTAAGGGTCAGGCCATTGAGGGCCGGCGCGGCCTCCCGGCCCGGATAGGCGAAGACGACATCCTCGAACCGGATTTCACCCCGCCCGGGCAGCTTCTGGGCGTCAGCCGGCACCGCGATCCCCGGCTGGGCAGACAGGAGTTCGGCGATCCGTTCCATGGCGCCGGCGGCCTTCTGGACGTCGCCCCACATCTCCCCAAGGGCCCCGACGGAACTGGCGGCGAAGACCGAAAGGAAGGCGAACTGGAACAGGGCACCCCAGGACAGCTCGCCCCTCTGTCCGGCGTGGACCCCCAGCCAGAACACCGCCACCACGCCGCCGAATACCAGCACGATGGAGGCTGCGGTCATATGGCGCGGGCCGTCATGCGCCTCAGGGAGGTGCGGAACGAGCACTCGACGGCGGCACCGAAGCGGTCCGAAGCGGTCTGCTCGCGCCCGAAGGCCTGCACGGTCTCCAGGGCGTCCAGGGTCTCGCCGGCATGGCCGACCGCCCGGGCGAACTCGTCCTGGGTCGCGGTGGTCAGGTTGCGCAGGGGCCGGGCGAACAGGAACAGGGGCACCACGACCACGGGAATGATCAGCAAGACCAGCAGGGTCAGCTTGGGGCTCACCCAGAGCATAAGGACCAGCGACCCGATCATGATCAGGGTGTTGCGGAGGAAGACCGAGGCCGTGGTGGCCAGGAGGTTCTCGATGATCTGGATGTCAGTGGTCAGGCGGGACAGGACCTCGCCCGTGCGGGTGGCGATGAAGAAGGCCGGATCCAGGGTCAGGATGTGGCCATAGACCGACTTGCGCAGGTCGGCCACGATCCGCTCGCCGAGCCGGGTCACCCAGTAATAGCGAAGGGCGGTGAACAGGCCGAGGGCCACGGCCACGGCGCCCAGCAGCCAGAACCATCGGTCCACGGATTCGCCGCTCCGGTTCGAGGTCAGGTGTTCGACCAGCAGGCGCACCGCACCGCTCATGCCCAGGGTGGCCGAGGAGGTCGCCACCATCAGGAGGCAGGCGATGAAGGTTTCGAAGCTGTGCGCCTTCAGGATCGGCCAGAGGGCCGACAGGGCCGACAGCTTGCGCGTGGAGGTGCGCCGCTCAGCCGCGGACTGCATGTCCTGCGCCAGCGCCCCGCCAGCGCTTGGACGCCCTTCGACCGCGGATTCCGACAAACCGTCCGACATCTGGACCCCGCCCTTGCTCTACCGGCGCGCCTTGCTGTAAAAGGCGCGCTTTCCGCCCGTCGGCCTCCCGGAGGGCGGCGTACTGACACTGGCCGCTCCTTTACGTCGGATGACCCCGAGATGAAACAAGACACCCATCCCGACTATCACTTCATCACCGTGGTGATGACGGACGGCACCAGCTATCCGACCCGTTCGACCTACGGGAAGGAAGGGGCGACCCTCAACCTCGACATCGATCCCAAGACCCACCCGGCCTGGACCGGTGGCAACCAGCAACTCCTGGACCGCGGCGGCCGCGTGTCGCGCTTCAACGCCAAGTTCGGCGGCTTTACTCGCAAGTAGACGGTCAGGCCGCGAAGGCTGACCTCAGGCGTAATTCGTTGGTTCGTCCGCGAAGGCTGACCGCGGGTACGACTCGTCGGTCAGCCCGCGAAGGCTGACCTCAGGCGGTCGATCTGCGAGGCCACCGAGTTCACCGACACCTCGACCTCAAGATACAATTGGCGATCCATGCGTGCGACCCGCTCAAACAGGCGGTCGGTACGCTGTGTCAGGCCTGCAAGCGCCTCGGGCAGCCGGCCTGGCCGGGATCTTCCGGGCCGGGGCTCGCCCAGCCGGTAGCGGGGATCGGCGGCCGCCGCCGCAGGCGTATCGCCGTCCCGAACGGCCTTCTGCACCAGGAGCCAGGACGATACCTGCATGAGGCGGGTGGTCAGGCGCATGCTCTCGGCGGCATAGTCTGAGGCTGCCTCCCGGCCGAGACGGCGGGCCTCCATCCGGCCGGAACCGTCGAGGTAGGTCGACGCCTCCTGGACCAGGTCCATGCCTTCCCGGAAGGTTCGCTCGAAGACTTCGACCGCCGCAAGGTCAAGGACCACGCCAGCCTTGGCGGCTGCGGCCGAATTCGCACCCGAGGTCATGCCTGGATCTCCCACGAGGGGCTGTCCGCCCCGTCGATTCGCGTCTGTACAAACCTTGGGTGCGCGTTTTCAGCGCCTCGGGCAAGGGGTTGGAGGCTCAGTCCCCAGGCGTTTTGAAGAGGGCGTCCGCCGCATCGCGTCCCGCCGCCTTCCGGACGATCTGGGCACTGCACCGGGCGACCTCGCCCTCGAGGAGGGCGATGCGTTCTTCAAGGTCGCCCACCGAGAACAGTTCCAGGTCCTCCTTCAAGGCCAGGTCCAGGGCGGCACCCCGGCCGCGACGCGGCGCTTCAGCTTCCTCGGTCACGGCCCCCTCCGAAAGTCGCCCGGCAGGGCAGACGCATGATCCCTTGGCGGCGCGCCACCCTTGGGACTATCTGACCTGCATGGCGCGGCGCGCGCAAGGGCAAGGGAGAACCAGGATGGACCAGCCGATGATGACGGCCATTGCCGTCGAGGGCGGGCGGGGCGGGCCGGAGGCCCTGAAGGCTGTTTCTCTGGCGCGTCCGGTTCCCCGCGAAGGGGAGATCCTCATCCGCGTGGCGGCCGCGGGCGTGAACCGGCCCGACCTTCTGCAGCGCATGGGCGGATATCCGCCGCCGCCTGGATCCCCGGACACCCTTGGCCTGGAAGTCGCGGGCGAGGTCGTTCAGGGTGCCGGGCGCTGGGGCGCGGGCGACCAGGTCTGCGCCCTGCTCGGCGGCGGTGGATACGCCGAGTTCGCCACGGTGGACGCCCGCCACGCCCTGCCGGTTCCCGCCGGGCTCAGCCTGGTCGAGGCGGCGGGCCTGCCCGAGACGATCTTCACGGTCTGGGCCAATGTCTTTGAGCACGGCGCCCTGAAGGCCGGCGAGACCCTGCTGGTCCACGGCGCCACCTCGGGCATTGGTGTCACCGCCATCCAGATGGCCAGGGCCGCCGGCGCCCGGGTGATCGCCACCGCCCGGGGGGCAGCCAAGGCAGCCCGCGCCCTGGAGCTGGGCGCCGACATCGCCATCGACGCCACCGCCGAGGACTTCGGCGAGCGGGTCAAGGCCGAGGGCGGAGCCGACGTGGTGCTCGACATGGTGGGGGGCGACTATTTCGGGCGCGAGCTCGACGCCCTCAGGACCGGGGGACGGATCGTCTTCATTGCCTCCCTGGGCGGTGCCGAGGTCGCCCTGCCCATCTTCAGGCTGATGCAGAAGCGTGCCGTGGTGACCGGCTCGACCCTTCGCCCCCGGGCACCCGACGAAAAGGCCCGACTGGCCATGGCGGTCGAATCGACCGTCTGGCCGTGGATCAGGGATGGCCGGTTCCGGCCCGTGATCGACCGGACATTCCCCCTGGAACGGGCCGGCGAAGCCCATGCCGCCCTCGAGGCGGGCGACCACGTGGGGAAGATCGTCCTGACCTGCGGCCACGGTAACGGATGATCGAAGGAGGCGGTCCAACTTCAGGGCCTTGGGGGAGCCAGGCAAGAATCCGCGGCTCTGCCCGCCGCAGGTGAATGTCACCCAGGGTGTCACGACCAGCTCTCCGCTGACCCCGCCCCGGACCTTCGGCATCGAGATCCAGTACAAGTTCTTCTGATCTGGAATTCCAGGCGGCGGCCCTCCGCCGCCCAGGCCCCCTTGGCGCGCGCAGGGTGAAAACCGCTCGCCCCGTTTGCGTTTAGGGGTGGCTGAAAGGCCATACCAGCTTGACAAACCTGCCCCCGCGACATGCTCTGTTGTGCGTGGGGGAAGGAACGGCCAGGCGCAGACCCGGTCGCGAACCTGCAGGGACGGGAGACGGCATGACCGTTCAGGATGTCGAAGACGAAGCTCCCGGCCGGGGCCTCCGCAAACCGTTATCCTTCGGGACCAAGGCCTTCTATGGCGTCGGCTCTGTGGCCAATGGTGCCTATGGTGCCCTCGGCGGTCTGGCCATGTTCTTCTACAGCCAGGTGGTCGGGGTCCCGCCCCACATCGTCAGCCTGGCGATCTCCGCCGTCATCTTCATCGATGGGTTCTGGGACCCCCTGATCGGCCACGGGTCAGACCAGTTCCGCTCCCGCATCGGCCGGCGGCATCCCTTCCTCTACCTGGCCATGTTCCTTGTCCCGGTGGCCATCTTCCTGCGCTGGCACCCCCCCGGCTGGGATGGGTCCGCCATGTTCTGGTACATCCTCGGCACGGGCCTTTTCGTGAACCTGGCCTGGAGCCTCTACGAGATCCCGTCGGGGGCCATGGCGCCGGAACTGGCGCCCGACTACCACGACCGGACGGTCCTCCTGGGCTATCGCTGGATGCTGGGCTCCCTCGGCACCGCCCTTGCAACCGTGTTTATCTACGGCATCTTCCTGAGGAAGACTCCCGAGCATCCGGTCGGGCAGCTGAACGCAGATGGCTACGGCCCCCTGTCCATCGCCATCATCCTGATCTTCCTGGCGGCGGGCCTGACCATGGCCCTGGGCACCCAGAAGCAGGCCGCCGGCTTCCACCAGCCTCCCCGTGAGCCCGGCCGGACTTTTCGGGACGACTGGCGCGACGCCCTCGTCACCCTGACCAACCGAAACTTCCTGGTCGCCCTCTCCGCCCAGGTGATCGCCGGCCTGGCCTTCGGCATCGCCGCTGGCCTGGGCCTCTACTTCCAGACCTACCTCTGGGAACTGAAGGCCCAGGACATTCTCATCCTGACCTTGATGGGGCTACCGGGGCCGATCTTCGGAGGGATCCTGGCTCCGCGCCTCGCCCGGCGCTTCGGCAAGAAGAAAGCGGCCATGGCCCTCTTCTTCATCAGCGTGGTCTTTGGCCATACGCCCATGTTCCTCAAGCTGATCGGAGTGCTTCAGCTGAACGGGACCCCGGCCCTGCTCTGGGTGCTCGCGGGCTTTACCTTCGTGCAGGCGGTCAGCGCCATCGCCGGCTACATCCTGGCGTCCTCCATGATCGGCGACATCGTGGAAGAGGTGCAGGTCCGCACCGGGCGGCGCGCAGAGGGGCTCCTGACCACCGCCGACAGCCTGCCCAGCAAGATTGTTAATGCCATCGCCGCCCTTGTCCCGGGCCTGATCCTTACCGCCGTGGCCTTTCCGACCAAGGCCCAGCCCAGCGACAGGACCATGGAGCTGATCACCCAGGTAGGCTGGCTTTACCTGCCGACAGTTATCGTGCTCTTCCTGGGCTCCATCGCCACCTGGTCCTTCTACCGTCTGGATGAGGCGGCCCACGCGCGCAACCTCGAGACCATCTCGGGAGACCCACCACCGTGACCGACGCGCCGGTCCTGACCGTCCTCCATGACGGCTGGGGCGAGCTTGTCCTCAACCGGCCGGATCGCCGCAACGCCCTGGCGCCCCCGTCCGCCGCCGCCCTGCGGGAGGGCCTGGCCGTACTTCTCGCCGGTGGGGCGCGGGTTGTCCTGCTGCGCGGCGAGGGCGGGACCTTCTGCTCCGGCCTGGATGTCGACCTCTTTCGGGGCGGCGGGGACTGGGCAGCGGACTGGACGGGCTTTCACCGGGATCTCTACGCCTGCCCCGCCCTGATCATCTGCGCCCTTGAGCGCTACGCCATCAATGCTGGCGCCGCCCTCGCCCTGGCCTCGGACCTGATGGTCGCCGGAGAAGACGCCGTCCTGACGGTGGGGGAGGCGGCCATCGGCATGCACGCCCCCATGAACCTGGCCTGGCTGAGGCTGAGAGCCCCGGAGTCTGTGGCCGCCCAGCTTGCCCTCGGTGCCGGGCGGATGCGCGGAAGCGACCTCTACCGACTGGGCCTCGCCTGGGCCCTCGTCCCCGATGCCGGGGTCCTCGACCATGCCCGTGAGGCTGCAGGGCGGATGGCGGCCTGGCCGGCGGGAACCCTGGCAGGCATCAAGGCCGCCCTGCGCCGGCCCCTGCCCGAGGGGGGCGATGTCTTCGACGCGGTCCAGGCCCGTCCAGGAGAGGCGGGCGCAATGCCCTCACGGATCGCCCGCCCCCAGATCCGGGGTTGACATACCCCCCGCTCAAATGAGCGTTACCCCGCACCGTTTCCCGAGAGGCCAACACATGACCGCGTCCGTTCCCGACACCTTCCTCCAGCTCCGCTCCGAAGTCACCGCCGACGCCGCCGAGCTCCGGCTCTCCCTGGCGCGGGTTCCGACGCCGAAGCCTGGTGACGGGGAGATCCTGGTCCGGGTCCGCGCCACGCCTATCAATCCCTCTGACCTCGGCCTCCTGGTCGGACCCGCCGACCTCGACCAGGCCAGCGTGTCGGGATCGGGCGAGTCGGCTGTCCTGACGGCGCCGATCCCGCCGGCCCTGCGCCGGGCCGTGGCCGCCCGCGCTGGTGCCTCCCTGCCCGCCGGCAACGAGGGCGCAGGCGAGGTCGTGGCCGCCGGAGCCTCCCCCGAAGCCCAGGCCATGTTGGGCCGCACCGTCGCCATCCTGGGCGGCGAGATGTACGCCGAGTATCGCTGCGTGCGCGCCGCCGACGCCCTGCTCCTGCCCGAGGGCACCGACCCGCGGGACGGCGCTTCCTGCTTCGTGAACCCGCTCACTGCCCTGGGCATGGTCGAGACCATGAAGCTGGAGGGCCATTCCGGCCTGGTCCACACCGCTGCAGCCTCGAACCTCGGCCAGATGCTGAACCGCATCTGCCTGGAGGACGGCGTGCCCCTGGTGAACATCGTGCGCAGCCCCGCCCAGGCGAAGATCCTGAAGGACCAGGGGGCGAAGGTGGTCTGCGACTCTTCCCAGCCCAACTTCATGGAGAGCCTGGTGGCCGCCCTGACCGAAACGGGCTCCACCCTGGGCTTCGACGCGACCGGCGGCGGCAAGCTGGCTGGCCAGATCCTCACCGGCATGGAGATCGCCGCCAATGCCCGCAACCCGGCCAGCTTCTCGCGCTATGGCTCGACCACCCATAAGCAGGTCTACATCTATGGCGGCCTGGACACCGGGCCGACCGAGTTCAACCGGGGCTTCGGCATGGCCTGGGGCCTGGGTGGCTGGCTCCTGACCCCCTTCCTGATTCGGGTCGGGAAGGAGGCCGCCGACAGCCTGCGCGCGCGCGTGGTGGCCGGCCTGAAGACCACCTTCGCCTCGGGCTACACCACTGAGGTCTCGCTCACCGACCTGCTCACCCCCGCAGCCGTCCAGGCCTGCAACCGCAAGGCGACGGGTGAGAAATTCCTCGTCCGGCCCTGAACCGGAAGGCCCCGGCGGGAGGGGTTTCCGCTGGGGGGATTCACATTGCCAAGGCCGACCTGCGCGGCCATAACCGATGAAACTAAAGGGAGGTCCTTTTCATGCGTGAAGCCGTAATCGTTTCCTATGCCCGCACAGGTCTGGCCAAGTCCGGCCGAGGCGGGTTCAACATGACGCCGCCAATGTCCATGGCGGCCCACGCGATCAAACACGCGGTGGAAAAATCGGGCGTCGAGAAGGACTTCGTCGAGGACTGCTTCCTCGGCAACAACGCCCACGCCGCGCCCAACATCGGCCGTCAGGCGGCCCTTCTCGCCGGCATGCCGGTGACCACGGCGGGCGTATCCGTCAACCGCTTCTGCTCGTCGGGCCTGCAGACCATCGCCATGGCGGCGAACCACATCCGTGGTGACGGCGCCGACTGTGTCGTGGCCGGCGGGGTGGAGAGCATCTCGGTCGGCGGCGGACGCCTGCCCGCCGAGGCCATGGACCCTGAACTGGCCAAGATCGCACCGGCCATCTACATGGCCATGATCGACACCGCCGACATCGTGGCCAAGCGCTACAATGTCAGCCGCGAGGCCCAGGACGAGTTCTCCCTGCGCTCTCAGGTCCGGATGGCCGCCGCCCAGCAGGCCAACCTGTTCGCCGACGAAATCGTCCCGATGAAGACCAAGATGAAGCAGGTCAACAAGGAGACGAAGGAAGAGACCATCGTCGACTACGTGGTGAACCGTGACGAGTGCAACCGTCCCGAGACCACCCTGGAGGGCCTCTCCAAGCTCCAGCCCGTCATGGGCGAGGGTAACTTCATCACCGCCGGCAACGCCTCCCAGCTGTCCGACGGTGCCGCCGCGGTCGTGCTGATGGAAGGCAAGGAAGCCGAGCGTCGGGGCCTGCAGCCCCTCGGCCGCTTCGTCTCCTGGGCCGTCGCCGGCTGCGAGCCCGATGAAATGGGCATCGGTCCGGTCTTCGCCATTCCGAAGCTGCTGAAGCGGAACGGCCTGACGGTCGACGATATCGACCTGTGGGAACTGAACGAGGCCTTCGCCAGCCAGTGCCTCTACTGCCGCGACAACCTCGGCATTGATCTCGAGAAGTACAATGTGAACGGCGGCTCCATCGCCATCGGCCACCCCTTCGGCATGACCGGCGCCCGCCTCACGGGCCATGTCCTGCAGGAAGGCCGACGCCGCAAGGCCAAGTGGGCCGTGGTGACCATGTGCATCGGCGGCGGCCAGGGCGGCGCCGGCCTGTTCGAAGTCTACAACTGATAAAGCGCGCCCCCGCCTTCGGGTGGGGGCTGACGCCTCAGCGCCTGTCGTGGCCCGTGCTCACCCGAGCCGGGCCATGACTTTTTGGATCACCTCTTCTGCGACTCCGGCCTCGGCCAGGACCTCCCGGGTGTGTTCGCCCAGCTTTGGCGCCCCACGGGTGACCTCCGGCGCGCCCTCGGGGAAGCGGCTCGGCGCCGCCGGCGAGGCCATGCGCCCGCCCCAGCCATCAGACACCTCCACCGCGCAGCCCGTGGCCAGGTACTGCTCGCTCCCCACCACCTCCGACAGGCTCTGCAGGGGCGCCCAGGCCAGG
>JBMOEP010000045.1:0-10381 GCA_049314675.1 Phenylobacterium sp. | reverse complement strand
GAACTGGGTGAACTTGGTGATGTCCAGGTCAATGCTGGAGGCGTTGATACCCAGACCGGAAGCCCACCTGAGGCCCGCGCCAGCCGAGGAGGCAGCGAGGGCGATGTTCGGCGGATTGCCGACCCCGAGGGTGACGCCGAAGAGGGTCGAGTTGGCTTCATCGAAGGCGCCATCTGCCCCGAACCTCATCAACCCCTGGGCGATCTGGCCCGGGGGCACGGCGTTGGAGACGTCGCTGGCTGGCACGGCGTAGATCTCCGCGTGCCAGGAGTTGGCGGCGCTGGAGTCCTTCAGGAAGGCCATGGCCACCCGGCGGCTGCCGCCACCGGAGTCGATGATGTTCATCTGGAAGGTGAAGTCCGGCTTGATGCCGGTGGCGGGGTTGTCGGCGTAGTCGGCCATGGAGGCGACGGTGCCGCCAGCGTAGGTGGCATCGCCCACCGAGCCGGTGATGCCCCGCTTGTCCAGGTTGGCGTTGATGAGGACCTCGGAGGTCGGCAGGACCTGGGCCCCCAGGTCCTTGATGTTGATCGAGTTCATCTGGCTCAGGTCGGACGGGTCTGTGACGATGGTCCCGGTGGCGTCCGCCGGCCAGCCCTGGAGGTAGTAGCCGGAATCATTGACCAGGTAGCCATCGGCATCGACGCTGAACGAGCCTGAGCGGGTGAAGTACCGGGGATCCTGGGTTGTCACGTTGGCGCCGTTCTCAGTCACCACGAAGAAGCCGTTGCCGGCGATGGCAAGGTCGGTAGGCGACGCCGCCGGCTGGATCAGGCCCTGGTCACCGATGAAGTTACGGGTGATCGCCTCGACCCCGCCGGCGGAGTAGCGGCCCTTCACGACCTGTGAGGTCACGACGTTGGCAAAGTTGATCTGGACCCGCTTGTAGGCGGTGGTGTTGGTGTTGGCGATGTTGTCGGAGATCGCGGCCAGGGCCGAGGAGTTGGCGATCAGACCGGAGACGCCGGCGAGGAGGGCGCTGTTGATGCTCATTGTGTCTGCTTTCCCGGGATGTCGAGTTCAAGGAGTGAATTGGCGGCCTAGGCGGGCTGCCGGACGGAGGTGACGGCGGTCCAGGGGACCTTTGCGCCGCCAATGGAGAGGACGGGATTTCCGTTCACTTGCTCGACGCCGGTGACGACGCCGCGCTGGAAGACCCGTGAAGTGATGGTGGTGCCGGAGGCGTCCCTCGGTGTGATGCGGAGGGTGTACTCGCCACCGTCAGGCCGCTTCAGGCCCGTAAGGTCGGTTCCCGACCAGGTGAATGTGTGATCGCCCGCCGAGACGCCGGAGGGCGAGGCGACAGCCAGGGTCCGGCCGTTGGCGTCAACCACCTCGACCTTCACCGAGGCAGCGTCGCGGCCCAGGTTGTAAGCCCAGGTCGCCTTGCCGCCGGCGAGGCCGGTGGTCGGCGAGTCTGCGGAGACCTCCCGCCCGAGGACGGAAACGGCCTGGGACATGCCCGTTCCGGTGTTCCCGACCAGCTGCTTGAGGAGGTCATTGGAGTAGAGCTGCTGCTGCACTCCCGTCATCTGGACCAGCTGCTGGGTGAACTGGTTGGAATCGAGGGGGGACAGGGGGTCCTGGTTCTGGATCTGGGTGGTCAGCAGCTTCATGAAGGTGTCGTAGCTGCTGGCCAGTTGGGCCTTGCCAAGGGCGCCAATGTCCTACCCGGCGGCCTGGGATCCTGTCGCTGAAGTGACGGCCATGGGTTCAGATCCTGATGTCTACGCCGGCGCGGAGTGAGAGACCGCGCCCGGCGAGGGGGCTGGAGGGGGGTGGAAGGGTGTCGGCTTGCGCCTCGCGTTCGGGGGGCGACGCCGGTGGGTCCCGGCCGTCCCGGGCGTCGCTCCATCCGGACGACCGGCCCTGGGAGCGGTCGCCGGCGACGTCGAAGGATAGGCCCCCGGACAGGTTGAAGCCCGAGGTCTCCAGGCTGCGCTGGAGGTCTTCAGCCCGGCGGCTGAGCTCCCGCGCGGAATGTGAGGTTTCGAAGGTGAAGGCAGCCCGGACCCGGCCGGACGCATCAATCTCCAGGTGCACGTCGACCCGGCCAAGTCCCACCGGATCGAGCTCCAGGTCGAACCGGGTGATGCCATCATCCAGCTTGCGGGCGGCCTGGACGGCGAGGGCGGCAACCGTTTCCGGGGTTGAGCGCACGGGAAGGGCCTGGGCCGGCGGTGCCGGACGCAATTCGGCAGTGGCGGGGGGCGGGGCGGCGGCCTCGGCGGCCTCGCGGCCAGGGACCCCGGCCACTGCGGCCTTCAGGTCGACACCGCTGTCCTTCGCTGGGTCCTCGCCGACGGCAGTGGCCGGAACCTGGGTTGATGACGCCATGCGGGAGGACGTCGAGGGCGTGACCAGGGGCGCGGGCGCCAGGGTCTCGGATGCCTCGGGACCGGGTTCGGTGCGGGCTGCGGAGAGGGTGCGTCGGGCCTCCGGCAAACGGCTGGACGCCGCTTCCTGCCGTCGGGACGGTGGGGGCTCTATCAGGGCCGCCAGTTCGGAGACTGCCGCCGCCTGAGCGGCCAGGCTGGGCTCGGATGCCGCCGCCGCAACGACCTTGGCCGTCGTGGGCGGGGTGGGCACGGCCTCCTCAGGTACGATGATTTCGGCGGGCAGGGTCGCCGCCGCCGCTGGACCCGCGCCCTGGGTCGGCGGGGAAGGCTCCGCCGGCATCTGGCGACCGACGATGCGAACCACGCCGGGAGGCTGGGCAGGGAAGGAAGACGCCGGTTCAGGACGGGCGACTGTAACGGTATCGAAATCCGGGGTCTCGGCGGGGCGTTGGCCTTCCGTGCGTTGGCCGGCGGTGCTCGCTCCGGCGGCCCCGGGGACCTCCGCGCCGGGCGGGATCTCCGGAGCCTGAAGGTTTGCAAGGAGGCTCGTCTGGATGTCCGGAGCCTGAAGGCTTGCAAGGAGGGTCGTCTGGATGCCCGGCGACTTGACCTGCGCCTTGTCTGCAGGCTGGGCCTGACCCCCGTCCGGGCGTGCGCCTGGGGCGATACCCGGTGCAATAGGAGGCGACGCTGCTGGCGCTATGCCGGGCAGGAGGGAAGGCGAAGCTTGCCCGGGGGAGACAGGGGAGACAGGGGAGACAGGGGAGACAGTGGAGACAGGGGAGACAGGGGAGACAGGGGAGACAAAGGCGGCGGTAGCCTCGCCCCGGGGGCCTGCGGGGGCTCCGGGCTCTGCAGAGGCGGTGCCCTGGGCCCCAGCCTCGCGCGCAATCGGGGATGGGGGGGTCGGCGTGGGGCTCAGGACCTGGGCCATGGCGAGGACCAGGCGTGCGTCTCCGGGGAGGGTGGCGGCTGGATTGAGGTCTGTCTGCTCAGGTCCGGCCAGCGGGTCCCCATCGCCCTCTGTCTCGGGGTCCAGAAGCTGGGAGTCCCAGGTGCCGGACTTGGTGAGGGCTCCAGGCGGCTGCGGTTCGCCCGGGTCCGCGACCACAAGGCCCGGGTCCGCGACCACAAGGAAGGGCGAGGGAGAGTCGGCTCCGGCCTGAGTTGACGTCGCCTTGGTTGCCACCTGCGCCGTCGCAGCCGGACGGCCAGCCGCTGGCGTCAGGGGATTTGCGCTCAGGACTCCGGCCAGGGCCGAGAGCAGGGCGGCGAAGTCTCCGCCGTCGCCACTCGGGCCGTCCGACGCGGGAGCGCCGGCGGCGAGCAGGCCGGAGGAAACCGGCGCGAGAACTTGAGCGACGTCCAGGGTCAAGACGAAAAACCGGTCCGGATTTACCCTCCGGCGAGGGGCGCCTGCTGCGCCTCACGATTCCTGTCCTCACGTCGCAACCTTCGCGCCAACTTCTCCAAAAGCACCCAAATATTTGAAAAAACAGACTTAAATCTGATCTCCTCTCTTTGCGCCTCGAGCTTCGGGGGCGGTTTTTGCCGGGCCCGATCCGACCGGCAAGGTCGAGTCCTGCCGCCCTGGGCCCCGACCTCACCGGTCCTTGGCACCGTGGCCTGGGACTTGCGACATACAAGATATCTCAAAGCGGTTTCAGAAGTCGCCGCGTTGAAATGAAAGGATTTTTTCGGAAGCCTCGCGCAGGCGCTACCTAATGAGCCCGGCAGAAATCGCCGGGACTGCGCAAGGGTTGCCGATTCAGGGGGATTGTTCCCGTGTCGCTGACTTCCGTACTGAGCAATGCTTCCTCCGGACTGATCGCGGCCCAGGCGGGCCTGCGGACGGCGTCCGACAACATCGCCAACGTCAACACCCCTGGCTATGTCCGAAAGGCGATCGACCAGACGCACCGCATCATCGGTGGCGCCGGCGCTGGCACCGAGGTCAGCGGCGTTCGCCGCATCGTCGACCAGTTCCTCGTCTCGGCCGGCCTCACCGCCGCCTCCAGCTCCAGCCGCTGGAGCCTGACGGCAAGCACCCTCGACAACGCCCAGAGCCTGTTCGGGGACCCGACCTCGGACACAGGCTACTTCGCGTCCCTTGACAGGGTCTGGAGCACCTTCGACGCCGCAGCCCAGAACCCGACCTCCGGCATTCTCAAGTCGCAGTCGGTGGCTGTGGTCGAGGACTTCTTCAACCAGACCTCCCGGATCAACACCCAGATCGGGCAGATGGTGGCCACCGCCGATGCCCGGGCCCTGGGCTCGACCCAGGACATCAACGACATCCTGTCGCAGATCGCGCGCCTGAATACGGACATCAGCCGCGCCTCCGTCGGCAACGGCGATGCGACCGGCGCTGAAAACGTCCAGTCGGGTCTGATCGACAAGCTCGCCACCCTGATCGACATCAAGGTCCAGCCCCGGTCCTCCGGCGGTGTGGCGATCCGCTCCTCCGAGGGCTTCGAACTGGCCGGCGACTCCGCCGCCACAGTGGTCTACCGGTCCTCGGACTCCACGCCGGGCTACCTCGCCGTGAAGTATGATGTGGGTGGCGAGCAGCCCATCACGGTGACCGGCGGAGAGATGCGGGCGCTCCTGGACCTGCGTGATATCCACCTTCCCGGCATCTCCGAGCAGCTCGGGGAGTTCGCGTCGCGGGCCGCTGAACGCCTGAACGCCGCGCACAACGCCTCGAGCGCCTCGCCGGCGAAAAGCCTCCTCGAGGGCCGGGACACCGGGCTGGACCTGCCGACCGCAGTCAGCGGCTTCACGGGTGCGGCCACCCTGGCGGTCACCAACGCCTCTGGCGTCATCCAGCGCCGGGTGGACATCGACTTCACCGCAGGAACCCTGAGTGTCGATGGCGGCGCAGCGAGCGCCTTCACCCCGGCCAGCTTCCTGGCGGATCTGAATTCCGCCCTCGGGGCGTTCGGCGCGGCGACCTATACCAACCGCGGGCTGACCCTCAACGCGGCCGCGCCCAATGGCATCGCCATGGACGAGGGCACGTCACAGAAGGCCGGGCGGGGCTTCTCCCACTTCTTCGGCCTCAATGACCTCGTCAAGAGCTCGGGTCAGACCAGCTACGAGACCGGGCTGACGGCTTCGGATCCGCACGGCTTTACCGCCGGCGACACCCTGACCTTCCGTCTGACCCAGTCGGACGGCAAGCCGATCCGAGATGTGACCGTCACGGTTCCGGCAGCTGCCACTATGACGGACCTGCTCGCCGCCCTGAATGCCAACACCACGGGTGTCGGCCTCATCGGCGCCTTCGCCCTCGACGCCCAGGGGCAGATGAGCTTCACCCCGAGTACGAGTCCCCCGGTGAACCTGTCCATCGCCCAGGACCTGACCAGCCGGGGTGCCGGCGGGCCGTCGGTCAGCGGCCTTTTCGGCCTGGGCGTGATCGAGCGGAATTCTCGCGCTGACCGCCTCTTCGTCGATCCCAAGATCGTCCAGAACCCCAACAAGCTCGCCCTGTCCCGTTTGGACCTGACTGTGGCGGCGGGCCAGCCCGCTGTCCGGCCCGGCGACGGTTCCGGCGCCCGCGCCCTTGCGGCGGCCGGTGAGACGCCCACCGGCTTCGACGCAGCGGGTACCCTGGGTGCCCTGACGGTCTCGCTCAGCGACTACGCCGCCCAGTTCGGAGCCTCGATCGGCCGTCAGGCCGAATCCGCCGACAGTCGCCGAATGACCACCGAGGCGGTGTCCTCCGAGGTCGCCGCTCGCCGACTGTCCGTCGAGGGTGTCAATATCGACGAGGAACTCGTCCGGCTGACCACTTACCAGCAGGCGTTCAACGCCTCGGCGCGCATGATCCAGGCCGCCAAGGAACTGTTCGACGTTCTGACCGACATTATCTGAGGGGGCCTGCATGAACAGGATATCCACGAGCGGCAGCTATAGTTCGGTCCTGACCAATCTTATGTCGGCCCAGCAGCGGCAGGCCGAGGCAGGCGACCAGTTGAGTACGGGCAAGGTCGGAACCGATCTCAAGGCCTTTTCCCGCAACGCCCAGGTGCTTACGGCCATGCAGACCCTGGACACCCGTCTCACGGGCTTCACCGAGCAGAACGCCTTTACCGCCAACCGGCTGGAAATCCAGGACCTCGCCCTGAACAAGGCGGCGGATGCAGCGGACAAGACCCGACTTGCGATCTCCAACGCCCTCGCCTCTGACCGGGCTGATGCCCTGATGACCGAGCTCCAGGGACACTTCTCGAACGCTGTCTCGGCGCTGAACACCCGCCATGCCGGGAAGTACCTTTTTGCCGGTGGTCAGGTCGACACCCCACCCGTCTCCGCCAAGCAACTCTCCGATCTCACGGACCCGTTGACGCCTGCGATCGCCGACTTCTTCCACAATGACGACTATATCGACAAGGCGAGGGCGGATGAGACCACCACCCTCAACGTCGGCCAGCTGGCCGATGACCTGGGAACCTCCATGTTCACGGCCTTCAAGGACCTCCAGGCCTTCGAGGAGGGGGGCACAGGTCCCTTCACGGGCAAGCTGACGGCGGCCCAGAGGACCTTCCTCGAAAGCCAGATTTCCGTTTGGGACTCGGTGCACTCCAACCTGGTCACCGCCGCCGCCAAGAACGGCGCGGTCCAGACCCAACTGGACTCTGTGAAGACGTCAATGACAGCGCGGCAGATGACCATCCAGGGCATGATCGGGGATGTCTCCAACGCGGACCTCGCCAAGGCCGCCTCGGCCCTGACCCAGGCCCAGCAGGCCCTCCAGGCCTCTTCCCAGGTATTCCTGGCGCTGAAGGGCGCATCGCTCCTCAACGTGCTCCGGTAGCGGCCCGCTCGCAAAATCCCGCCGGTCCGACTAGATAGGGCCCATGACCGCGGCAACGCTTTCCGATCGCCTGACCGAAGAGACCCGACGGGCCGTAGGCCTGCCTTCGGGTTCCAGGGTGCTGGCCGCCATGTCCGGGGGTGTGGACTCCACCGTGACCGCTGCCCTGCTGGCGCGGGCGGGATACGACGTGGTCGGCGTGACCCTCCAGCTCTACGACCATGGCGCTGCCGTCCAGCGGAAGGGCGCCTGCTGCGCCGGGCAGGACATTCATGACGCCCGTACCGCCGCCGCCGCCCTCGGCGTGCCGCACTATGTCCTCGACTATGAGAGCCGATTTCGCGAGCAGGTGATCGAGGACTTCGCCGACGCCTACCTGCGGGGCGAGACCCCGGTACCCTGCATCCGCTGCAACCAGACCGTGAAATTCCGCGACCTGGTGGACACCGCCCGCGACCTGGGCGCGGCGGCCATGGCCACGGGGCACTACGTGCAAAGGTCAGAAGGCCTGGTGGGGGCACAGCTGAGGCGCGCCGTGGATCCGGCGCGCGACCAGTCCTATTTCCTGTTCGCCACGACCCGCGACCAGCTCGACTACCTGCGCTTCCCCCTTGGCGGCCTGCCCAAGGCCGAGGTCCGCGCCCTGGCCCTGGAGCTGGGCCTTGCCGTGGCCGACAAGCCGGACAGCCAGGACATCTGCTTTGTACCCGAGGGCCGCTACACCACGGTGATTGACCGCCTGCGCCCCCAGGGGGCAGAGCCTGGCGACATCGTGCACCTGGATGGACGGGTCCTCGGCCGCCACGAGGGCGTGACCCGCTACACCATCGGCCAGAGGCGCGGGCTGAGCGTCGCCGTGGGCGATCCGCTCTATGTCGTGGGCATAGATGCCGCAACGCGCCGTGTCCTGGTGGGTCCCAGGGAGGCTCTGGCGACCCGGGCGGTCTCCCTGAAGGAGATCAACTGGCTGGGCGACGAGGCTGGGCTGGACCTTGCCGCGGCAGCGGAGCGGCCGGTCTTGGCGCGGGTGCGCTCGACCGCCGAGTCGGTCTCGGCGCGGCTGGGCCTTGAGGCGGGTGAACCGCGGGTGATCTTTGACGCGCCGGAGTACGGGGTCTCTCCTGGCCAGGCCTGCGTCCTTTACGCTGCGGAAGACCCGGAGAGGGTCCTCGGCGGCGGCTTCATCGCGCAGGCGCTGAAGTCGTCGGCTCCACCAGCCGGGCCACTTCGTTACGGCGCATGAAGGGCAGGGTCCAGGGCGGGTCGTAGTACCAGGTCACGGTCTCGCCCGAGGCCCGCCAGGCCGATCCGGCCAGGCTGGCGTCGAGGACCTTTTCGTGGAGGGCGACGGCCTCCGCCTTGCCAAGTCCGGAGAACTTCACCACGGCGAAGGTCCGCGAGGGGATCTCGACCAGGCGCACCCGGGGGTCATTGGGCTGGGGCAGGGTCGCCATCGTGTACTTCGACGGCATGATGAACTGGATCGACCAGGATTCGCCACCGGCCGGCTTCTGGACGACGGGAGAGGTCATGGCGATGGACTCGCTGCTCCCGGCCCGGGCCTGGACCACCGGTGCCGTCATGGCGATCGACTGGGAGCCGCCCGAGGGCTCGCGGCCCTGCACCACAGGCGAGGTCATGGCCACGGAGGTCTTCGCTGTGTTGTCGCCGAAGATATAGCCGGCCACGCGCCGGAATCCCTCGTTCCGGGCGGTCTCTACCGGCCCCTCGACAATGGCCTCCGCCGCGATCTGGGGCGCGTAGCGCCGGATCTCGGCTTCGCCGACCTGGCCCACCACCTCGTAGGCGGGCTGTTCCGTTCCCGCTCGAATTCCAACCAACTGTCCCACCCCGGCCAGGAGGGTGACAAGGAACTCACCGATGCCCATGACGTGTCTCCGCTTGCATGAACCCAGTATGGGGCGCCGGGGGCCGGAACCCAAATCCCGGCGTTTCCGGGTCCCGCTCGGGGCTGTAAGAAGTGGCCATGACCCAGACCTCCGATCCCGTCGTCATCGCAGCCCTCGCCCGCACACCCATGGGCGGCTTCCAGGGTGTCTTGTCTGGTGCCAGGGCCACTGACCTGGGCGCCGCCGCCGTCCGCGCCGCCGTGGAACGGGCCGGTGTCGACCCGGGGGCTGTGGAGCAGATCTACATGGGCTGCGTCCTGCCCGGCGGTCTCGGCCAGGCACCGGCGCGACAGGCGGCCCTCGGCGCCGGGCTCTTGGAGTCCTGCCAGGCGACGACGGTCAACAAGATGTGCGGCTCGGGCATGCAGGCGGCCATCCTCGCCCACGACGCCCTCGCGGTGGGCAGCGCCGACATCATCGTCGCCGGCGGTATGGAGAGCATGACCAACGCCCCCTACCTGCTGGCCAGGCACCGGGGCGGCGCGCGCATCGGCCACGACGTCGTATCGGACTCCATGTACCTCGACGGGCTGGAAGACGCCTACGAGCCGGGCCGGCTGATGGGGGCCTTCGCCGAAGAGACGGCCCGGGCCCACCAGGTCGGCCGGGAGGCCATGGACGCCTTTGCCATCCGCTCCCTGGAGCGCGCCCTCGCCGCCCAGGCCTCGGGCGCCTTTGACCGCGAGATGGTGGCCGTGGAAGTCGCCGGCCGGAAGGGGACCGAGCGGATCGACCGGGACGAGCAGCCCTGCCGGGCCGACCCCGCCCGGATCCCGACCCTGAAGCCAGCCTTCGCCAAGGATGGCGCGATCACGGCGGCCAATGCCAGCTCGATCTCGGATGGTGCGGCGGCCCTCGTCCTGACCCGGGCCTCGGTGGCGGAGCGGCTGGGCCTCAACCCCGTCGCCCGGATCGTCAGCCACGCGGCTCATGCCCAGGCGCCGGCAAAGTTCGCAACAGCGCCCGGGCCGGCCATGCGCAGGGCCCTGGCGCGGGCCGGCTGGACCGCAGGTCAGGTGGACCTGTTCGAGGTCAACGAGGCCTTTGCCGTGGTTGCCATGCTGGCCGCCCAGGAACTCGACATCCCGGACGAGAAGCTGAACGTCAATGGCGGGGCCTGCGCCCTGGGCCACCCCATCGGCGCCTCGGGCGCGCGGATCCTCGCCACCCTGGTCTCTGCCCTCCAGGCGAGGGGCGCGCGCCGGGGCCTGGCTAGCCTCTGCATCGGCGGCGGCGAGGCCACGGCCATGGCGGTGGAACTCTTCTGAACCGCAGGTCCAGCTTCGAAAGGTTCGGCTGAGCCGCCGTGG
>JBMOEP010000044.1:0-10384 GCA_049314675.1 Phenylobacterium sp. | reverse complement strand
GAAGATGATCGGCACCGTAGCCTGGAAGAACAGCCGGTCGGCCCAGAGGTTGATGCCCCCCAGGCCCGCCAGACCCCGGTCACCGGGCAGGGGCGAGCGCCTCTGCAGCTCATCGAGTATGGCCTGGGAGTCGCAGTAGACGTCGGCGCCGACCTGCAGGACCGGCGCCCGCCGGTAGCCGCCCGTCAGAGGCGTCAGGTCCGGCTTGGGCATGATGTTGGGGGTGATCACCGAGGACCAGGCCTGGCCGGTCATGCCGAAGACGATCCGCACCTTCTCCGAGAAGGGCGAGGCGTCGTAGTGATGAAGGATAGGGTCCATGAGCTTCCCCCGCCGAAACCGTCGGGCACGCTGTCACGGTTTTCGCCGGCGGGCCACCATGACGCAGCGTCAGCGCCAGCGGATCAGGGCCTCCTGGGCGGCCTCGGCCACCAACCTTCCGTCCCGGGCATAGATCTGGCCCCGGTTGAAGCCCCGCCCGCCCGAGGCCGAGGGGCTGTCCTGGACGAAGAGGTGCCAGTCGTGGAAGTCGGTCGGCTGGTGGAACCACATGGCATGGTCCAGGCTGGCCGCCTGTAGCCGGCCGCTGTCCCAGTTCACCGCGTGCGGACGCAGGGAGGGGTCCATCAGGGTCATGTCCGAGCCATAGGCCAGGGCGCACTGGTTGACGGCCACGCCGTCGCCCAGGGGCAGGCGGGTGCGGAACCAGCACATGTCCACCGGCTCGCGGACGCCGACGACGCCGTGAGGGACGGGATCGCAGGGCTTGAGTTCCACAGGCCAGATCCGCCGGGTCGTTGCGTCGAGGCCAGCCTCGGCGCGAAGCTCCTCTTCATTCTTCAGGGTCTCCGGGGGCGGGACCTCGGGCATGGGCAGCTGGTGCTCGAAGCCCGTCTCGGGAACCTGGAAGGAGGCCGCGAGGTTGAAGATCTGCTTGCCATTCTGGATGGCCACCACCCGGCGCACGCTGAAAGACCCGCCGTCCCGGGCCCTGTCGACCTGGAACAGGATCGGGAGCTTCGGGTTCCCGGGGCGGATGAAATAGCTGTGCAGGGAGTGGCAGACCCGGTCCTCGACCGTCCGGTAGGCGGCAGCCAGGGCCTGGGCCACCACCTGACCGCCATAGATCCGGCCGGTCTCGAAGGGCGGGTTGAAACCCCGGAAGAGGTCCGTGTCCAGGGTCTCCAGGTCGAGGAGTGTCAGGATTTCGTTGTCTTCGGACATGCAGCGCCTGGATGTGGGGGACTCAGAAGGACAGGGGCGGAAGATCGGCGAGGCGGGGCAGGACAAGGTCCTTGGCCGAAAGGACGGCTTGGTCCGGCGAGACCGGCCAGTCGATGGCGAGGTCGGGATCGTTCCAGATCACACCGCCTTCAGTCTGCGGCGCATAGTCGCCGTCGACCTTGTAGGCCAGCATGACGTCGTCGCAGAGGGTGCAGTAGCCGTGGGCGAAGCCCCGGGGCACGAAGAGCTGCTCCCCGCCCTCGGCGGTCAGCCGGGCCGAGACCCAACGGCCCCGGGTGGGCGAACCTGCCCGCACGTCAACGGCGACGTCGAGGATGGCGCCGGCCAGGACTCGCACCAGCTTGGCCTGGGGGTGGGGCGCCATCTGGAAGTGAAGGCCCCGGACGGTGCCGCTGCGGGCGTTGAAGGCCTCGTTGTCCTGGACGAAGTCAATGTCGAGGCCGGCTGCGGCCAGGGACCGGCGGCTCCAGGTCTCGGAGAACCATCCGCGCGCATCGCCATGGCGGCGCGGCGTGATAAGCAGGACCTCGGGAAGGGCCAGGGGCGTCAGGGTCGTCATGGAGATCCCGGAAACGGGCGGCAAGGCCGCGAAAGGTGCGACGCATGGCGCGGGACGCGGCGAAAGACAAGCCTGAC
The DNA here is from genome assembly GCA_049314675.1 of Phenylobacterium sp. Taxonomy (GTDB): domain Bacteria; phylum Pseudomonadota; class Alphaproteobacteria; order Caulobacterales; family Caulobacteraceae; genus Phenylobacterium. The sequence continues at coordinate 8,503 of JBMOEP010000044.1, read as the reverse complement.
AGGCCTCCGGAGGCCTCTGTCAGCGTCATTGTCGTGGCCTGGCAGTCCGGGGACGACCTTGCCCGGTGCCTCTTGGCCCTGGCCCGGCAGACCACGCCGCCCCTGGAGATCCTGCTGGTCGACAACGCCTCCACGGACGGTGCGCCCCAGGCAGTGGCGAAGGCCCTGCCGCAGGTGCGGCTTATCGAGGCGGGCGCCAATCTGGGCTTTGCCGCCGGGGTCAATTTCGGCGCCCGACAGGCCAGGGGCGACTGGCTGGCCCTGGTCAATCCCGACGCCTTCGCTGCACCCGACTGGCTGGAGCGCCTGATCGCCGGTGCCGCGCGCAATCCCGGTGTTGAATGCTTCGGCTGCCGCCAGACCCTGGCGGGGGCGAAGGGCCGGCTCGATGGCCTGGGCGACGTAATGAGCCTGCCCGGCATCCCCTATCGCGGCGGCTACGGCCTGGTCGATCCCGGTCCGGTGGCGGAGGGCGAATGCTTCTCGGCCTGCGGGGGCGCCATGCTGATCCGGCGGTCCCTGTTCGAGGTCCTGGGCGGGTTCGACGAGGACCTGTTCATGTATTGCGAGGACGTCGACCTGGGCTACCGTATCCGGCTGGCGGGGGGCGCCTGCAGGGTCATCCCTGACGCCGTGGTCGACCATGTCGGCTCGGCGTCCACCGGTGGGGCGGGGTCCGACTTCGCCAGCTTCCACGGCGCGCGCAACCGTATCCGGGTCTTCATCAAGGACACCCCGCCCCTGCTGTTCGGGCTGACCCTGCCCCTGCACGCCCTGGCCACCGCCATCCTGTTCCTGCGGCTGGCGGGACAGGGGCGACTGGGACCGAACCTGAAAGGTGCCCGGGCGGCCCTCGCCGACCTGCCTGCGGCCTTCGCCGCGCGCCGACGCACCCAGGCCAACCGCAGGGCCTCTTCCTGGGACATCGCCCGGGCGATGACCTGGAATCCCCTCGACCTCCTCGGCCGGCGGGTAGTGATCCGCCGTGCGCGGCGAAGCGGTGACTCAGCCCCCTGAGACGCGCCGGGGGCCGGGAAGCGAATCGATCAGCTCGATCCGGAAGATCAGGGTGGCGCCGGGCGGGATCGGGCCACCGCCCTCCTCGCCATAGCCCAGGGCGGACGGGACGAAGATCCGCCACTCGTCGCCGGGCCGCATCAACTGCAGGGCCTCGACCCAGCCGGGGATCAGGCCGTCCAGGGGCATGACGGCGGGGACGCCACGGTCGTAGGAGCTGTCGAACACCTCCCCGGAGAGGAGCTTGCCCTCATAGTGGACCTTGACCTGGTCGCCGGGCAGGGGCTTCACCCCGTCGGCCGGGCCGGAGCGGACCACCAGGTACTGAAGGCCGGAAGGCAGGGTCTGGACCCCCGCCTCCGAGGTATTCTTGGCCAGGAAGGCCTTGCCGGCCTCGGCGTTGGCGGCCAGGACCTGCGGATCGGGCCCGCGCTGGCAGGCCCCCAGGAGGGCGAGGCTGGCGACAAGGGCAAGGGCGGGCAGGCGCATCGGCATCTCCTTCAGACCGTGCGGGGCGGATAGCCCCTGGCCCTGAGGGCCTCAATGATTTCCTCCGTGTGCCGGGCATCGCGGGTCTCGATCATGATGTCGAATTCCGCGCCCTTGGCCGGGACGTCGAGGGCGAGGCGGTTGTGGGCGACCTCGATGATATTGGCACCCATCTGGCCGATCAGGGCCGAGACATTGGCCAGGAGTCCCGGGCGGTCATCTCCGATGATCCGAAGGGAAACGAGGCGCTGGTCCCGGACCAGCTGGCGGGTGAGGACCGAGGCGAGAAGGCGGGTGTCGATGTTGCCGCCGCAGAGGATCACCCCGACCTTCTTGCCCTGGAACCGGTCCGGATAGGCCAGGAGGGCGGCGAGGGCCGCCGCGCCGGCGCCCTCGGCGACCGTCTTCTCCACGTTGCAGTATAGGGCCACGGCGCGCTCGAGAAAGGGCTCCTCGAGCAGCAGGACCTCGTCGATCAGAGGGCGGGCGATGCCGTAGGTCAGGTCGCCGACCTGCTTGACGGCTATGCCCTCGGCGATGGTCGCCCCGCCGGTGATGGCCTCGACGCCCCGCATGCGCGCCGTGAAGGACGGATACATGGCCGGCTCGACGCCGATCACGCGGCAATTCGGGTTGATGGACTTGGCCACTGTGGCGCAGCCGGCGATCAGGCCGCCCCCGCCGATGGGCACGGGCAGGACCTCGATGTCGGGCTGTTCCTCGAACATCTCCAGGGCCACCGTGCCCTGGCCAGCCATGACCTTCAGGTCATTGAAGGGGTGGACGAAGGTCAGTTCGCGTTCGTCGCAGAGCTTCCGCGCGATGGCGGCGGACTCGTCGTAGGTGTCGCCCTCCTGCACCACCTCGGCGCCGAAGGCGCGGGTCTGCTGGACCTTCACGAAGGGGGTGCTGCGCGGCATGACGATGGTCACCGGCACACCCAGGCGCGCGGCGTGGTAGGCGAGGCCCTGGCTGTGGTTGCCGGCCGAGGCGGCGATGACGCCTCGCCGGGACTCATTGTCCGACAGCTGCAGCAAGGTGTTGAGGGCCCCGCGTTCCTTGAAGGCGGCGGTGAACTGCAGGTTCTCGAATTTTACCCAGACCTCGGCCCCGGTGATCTCGGAGAGGGTCTGTGACCGGCGCATGGGCGTGCGTTCGACCTGGCCGACGATACGCTCGGCGGCGGCGCGGACATCGGCGAGGGAGAGGCTCATGGCAGACCTGCAACTTTCAGGGGTCTTCCCTAGTCGCTCCGCCCGAAAAGGGAAAGCGCGCCCGCCTTCCCGGTCAGGCGGGCGGATCAAACTCGCTGACCCAGTGGCCCGGGGCGACAGCCTCCAGCCGGGGGCTGTAGACCGGGGTCTGGCCCCGGCGGGAAGGCAGGAAGCGCAGGGCGCCCTCGGGGTCCAGGGGGCTCGGAAGCTCCCCCGTCAGGCGCACCCGGGGACGCCGCCGCTCGACGGCGGGATCGGGGATCAGGGCGGCGGACAGCAGGGCGCGGGTATAGGGGTGACGGGCGTCCTCGAAGATGCGGTCCGCCGGCGCCTGCTCCACCACCCGGCCCAGGTAGAGCACCATGACCCGGTGGCTGATCTCCCGCACCACGGCCAGGTCATGGCTGATGAACATCATGGCCATGCCGAACTCCCTCTGGAGGTCGATCAGCAGGTCGATGATCTGAGCCCGGATCGAGACGTCGAGGGCTGAGACCGCCTCGTCGCAGACCACCACCCGGGGCTTCAGGATCATGGCCCGGGCGATGCCGACCCTCTGGTTCTGACCCCCGGACAGTTCATGCGGATAGCGGTTGATCAGGTCCGCGGACAGGCCGACCCGCTCCATCATGGCGCGGACCGCGGTCTCTCGGCCCCGCCGGTCGAGGTCGGGCCGGAAGACGCCCAGGGGCTCAGCGATGGAATCGCCCACCGGCATGCGGGGGTCGAGGCTGGCGAGGGGGTCCTGGAAGACGATCTGCAGGTCGCGGCGGGCGGCGCGCAGGGCCTCCCGGTCCGCCTCGGGAATGTCCCGGCCCAGCAGGGTGACGGCACCGGCTGTGCGGGGGATCAGGCGCAGGACCGCCCGGGACAGGGTCGACTTGCCGCAGCCGCTCTCGCCCACCACGCCCAGGGTCTCGCCCTGCCGGATCTCCAGGCTGACGCCGTCCACGGCCCGGAGTTCGGCCTTCCGGCTGAACAGGCCCTGGCGGACGGGGAACCAGACCTTCACGTCCCTTGCCTCGACGGTCAGGGGGGCGTCCGCGGGGACAGGCACCGGGGCGGGACGGCCCCCGCGGTCCGGCCGGTCGAGACGCGGCGCGGCCGCCAGCAGGTTCCGGGCATAGTCGTTCTGCGGGCGAGCGAAGACCTCTGCGGCGGGACCGGCCTCCACATAGGTGCCGTCCTTCATCACGCAGACCCGGTCGGCCAGGCGCGCCACCACCCCCATGTCGTGGGTGATCAGGACAAGGCCGGCGCCGCTCTCCCGGGTCAGCTCCTCCATGAGGTCGAGGATCTCGGCCTGGACCGTCACATCGAGGGCTGTGGTGGGTTCGTCGGCGATCAGCAGGCGGGGTGAGCAGGCCATGGCGCCGGCGATCATCACCCGCTGGCGCATGCCACCGGACAGCTCATGGGGATATTGGTCCAGCCGACGGGCCGCATCCGGGATACGAACCCGGTCCAGCCAGCGCAGGGCCTCAGCCCGGGCCTGCCTTGCCGACAGGCCCCGTCCGCGGCGGAGGGGCTCGCCCAGCTGGTCGCCGATCCGCAGGTGCGGGGTCAGGGCGGTCAGGGGGTCCTGGAAGATCATTCCCATGCCGGCACCCCGGATGCCGTTGAGCACCCGGCTGGGCGCCCCGAGGATCTCCTGGCCCTCGAAGCGGACCGACCCGGTCGCCCGGCCGTTGGGTGCCAGCAGGCCCATGACCGCCATGAAGGTCTGGCTCTTGCCGGAACCGCTCTCGCCCACCACCCCCAGGGTCTCGCCGGGCAGGACCTCGAGCGAAACGCCTCGGACCGCCGGCACCGACCCGTCCCGGGTCTGGAAATCGATGTGCAGGTCCTCGATGGTCAGGACGGGGCTCGGGGGCGTTGGCGTCACGGGGCGCTCCGCTGGGGTTCGGCCGAACATAGGGCGAGAGGTGCAGAAGGGAAATCGCCAGACGCCGGGAAGGCCGCTAGACTGGCCCGCGTGACCCGACTGCTCCGGCCCGCCCTGTTCCTCGACCGCGACGGGGTCCTCAACGAGGACCGCGGTTATGTCCACCGCTGGGAGGACTTCTGCTGGATTCCGGGCGCCCGGGAGGCGGTGGCGGCTTTCAACGCCCGCAACTGGTGGGTCTTCGTGGTCACCAACCAGTCTGGGGTCGGGCGGGGCTATTATCCCGAGGCGGACGTCCTGGCCCTGCATGCCCGGATGGAAGCCGATCTGGCGGCGGCGGGGGCGCGGATCGACGCTTTCTACCACTGCCCCTTCCATCCCGAGGCCCTGGAGGACCGCTATCGCCACCCCGACCCACCGGACCGCAAGCCCAATCCCGGCATGCTCCTGAGGGCCATGGCCGACTGGCCGGTGGACGCCGCGCGCTCGGTCATGGTGGGGGACAAGCCCATCGATCTTGAGGCTGGCCAGCGGGCGGGGGTACGCAGCCTCCTGTTCCCCGGCGGCGACCTGTCCGCCTTCCTCGCCGCCAAGGTCGCCGGGGACTGACGGCGCATTGACCCGTTCCCTCCGTCGCTGCAAACGGGAGGTATGAGCGATCCCAATCCCAACTTGGACGCCGCCGCCGCCATGGCGACCGAGGTCCCCCAGGCCGCCGCCCTGGGTTTCCAGATGGTCTCAGCCAGCGACGCCCGCGGGGTCATGCACGTGCCCTGGCGCGAGGACCTGGTGGGCGACCCCGACACCGCCGTCATCGCCTCCGGGGTGGTGACCTCCCTGCTCGACCACTGCTGCGGCATGGCCATCACCGCCGCCACGGGCGAGCGGCGGCCCACCGCCACCCTGGACCTGCGCATTGATTACATGCGCCCCGCCGCCTCCCGGGCCGGAGTCACGGTGGAGGCCCACTGCTATCACATGACCCGGTCCATCGCCTTCGTGCGCGCCCACGCCTGGGACGCCGACCCGGCTGATCCCATCGCCACAGCCCAGGCCGCCTTCATGCTGGCCGGCCCCGTTGGCCCCGGAACGGGAGGCGCGGCGTGACCTCCCAGGACCATCTCAGGGCCTTCCTGGCGCGGGCGCCTTACATCCGCTTCCTGGGCATGACCGCCGAGCTGGCCGGCGACGAGCTGACTGGGATCCTGCCCTTCTCGCCCCACCTGATCGGCAACACCCTCCTGCCGGCCCTGCACGGCGGGGTGATTGGCGGCTTCCTGGAGATGACGGCCCTGGCTCAGCTGGCCGTCACTCAGTCCACCCCCCGGGTGCACAAGACCATCGACGTGACCATCGAGTACCTGCGCCCGGGCCGGGCCCTGACCACCTATGCCCGGGCCGACCTTCGCAAGGTGGGCCGCCGGATCGCCAACGTCCACGTCGAGGCCTGGCAGGAAGCCCGCAGCCAGCCCATCGCCGCCCTTCGGGGCCACTTCATGCTGGCCGAGGACTAGGGCACCTCGTCAGCCCCCGGCGAGGCCGTTGACCCCCTCACCCGGCTTCGCCGGGAGCTCCCCCTGATGGGGAGCAATCAAACAGCGCCAATTCCTCACCCAAGGGGGAGGTGGACCGCGCAGCGGGCCGGAGGGGGTCAGCCGTCTCGCCGCGCCGCCAGGGCCTTCTGCTCGGTCTGGACCTGGTCGAGTTCGGCCTTCGCCTTCGCCTCGGCGGCGGGGTCCTTGCGGTTGCGGGCGTCGATGAGGGCGGCGGTGGCCTCCATCTCCCGGACGGGCAGGAGGTGGGTGTCGTCAGTGGCCTTGAAGGGACCGGTCTGGATGGCGCGCATGACCTCCCTCTGCCGCCTGGCCTCGTCAGTGTCGCCGACCCCATAGGAGAAGATGAAGTCGCGGATCTTCGCCTTGAGGGCCGGGTCCAGGTCCTTGCGCCAGATCATCGGGTCCTCGGGCAGGGTCGGCGAGCGCCAGACCACCTCGATGTCGGCCACCGCCTTCTGCGCCGTCTCGGTCTTCTGGTCGGCCAGGCGGGCGATGGACTGGGAATTGTTGGTAGCCGCATCCAGCTGGCCCATGGAGACGGCGAAGAGGTTGGCCTCGTGGTTGGCGCTACGTACCGTCTTGAAGCAGGTTTCCGGGCGGATGTTGCGCGGCCCGAACAGCCAGGTCATGGGCGCCAGCGTGCCCGAGGTCGACTTGGCGTCGCCCATGGCGAAGTTCAGCGTCTGGTCACAGGCCAGGATACGCTCGAGGGTCAGGCCCGATCCCTTTTTCACCACGATCACGGCCTGGTAGCCGTCTGGCCCCTCGGGCTTGGTGGCGCGGGCGAAGACCTCGCCGCCGGACCGGCGCACGGCCTCCAGGCCCGACTGGTTGGCGAACCAGCCCACGTCAATCTGTCGAAAGCGCATGGCCTCGATGAGGGCGGTGTAGTTGGTCCCGTAGAAGGGCTCGATCTTCAGGCCCGTGGCCTTCTCCATGTCGGCCAGGAAAGGGGTCCAGGCGCTCTGTGCCGACTGCATGTTCTCGGTGGGCAGAATGGAGAACCGGACCACCGCCCTATCCTGGGACGGACCCTCACCGGGCTGGCAGGCGGTCAGAAGGAAACTGACGAACGCCAGGACGGCTGTTCGACGGATGGACATTCTCAGGCTCCGGAGCAGATTGGCGAGCCGTCCTTCTGGACCGTCTTCATGACGGTTTCGGTACCGTTCCCGCATCGCCTTTAGCCGGGGCGTCATCGCCAGGGCGGCAGGTCGCTTCAACGCGACCGTTACTTTGGTGAACTGGCCAACGGGGGCGTTCGCCGGCATGGGGCTCGAGGGGCCGGAGCGGGAAAACCGATCTTATTACGACAATTCCGGTCGCAAGAGGTCCCCGACCTGCCTACCGGGGGCTTGCCGACGACCCGGCCCGGGCGGATGGATGACGTCACCCCTACCACCATCGGACCTGCCCATGCGCCTCGACAAGGCCACCGCCCTCCTCCGCCTCGCCCGCCGTCTCGCCGGGTCTGCAGAGGGCCTCGCCCTGGAGGACATTGCGGCGGAGTTCGAAGTCGACCGGCGGACGGCCGAGCGCATGCGGGACGCCGTGCGGGATCTGTTTCCCCAGATGCAGGAGATCCGCTCCGGCAAGACCAAGCGGTTCCGGATCCCCGGCGGGCTGGACCCCTTCTTCGAGGCGCCCTCGGTGGAGGAGCTTGCGGACCTCGCCCTGGCGGCGCGGGGGGCGGCGGACCTGGGCCAGCCCAGTCGGGCCGAAAACCTCCGCGCCCTGGGCGGAAAGATCGAGGCCAGGATCCGGCCCGCCCAGAGGCTGCGCTACGCCACTGACGTTGAGGCCCTGGCGCTTTCGGAGCGCATTGCCCTCCGGCCAGGACCGAGGCCCGCCTGCGACCCGGCGAACCTGCGCCTCCTGCGCACCGCCCTGCTGGCGGTCCGGCGGGTGCGCTTCACCTACCTTGGGGCAGGCGGATCCGCCATCCGGGAGGTCGATCCCTGTGGTCTCCTGTTTGGCTCCGTCTACTACCTCGTCGGGCGACGGGTGGGCGCCGAGGCGGCGGTTCTCTGGAGGCTCGACAGGATCTCTCGACCCGAAATCCTGACCGAGCCCGCACAGCCGCCGGACGGGTTCGACCTGCAGGCCTTCTGTGACCAGTCCTTCGGTGTGTTCCAGGAGCCCATCACCGACATCAGCCTCTGGGTATCTCCCCAGGCCGCTCAGGCGGCGCTCCAGCACCGGTTCCACCCCACCCAGAGCTTCGAGAGGCTGGCCGACGGCGCCCTTCGCCTGAGGATGCAGACGGGGGGCCTGCTGGAATTGTGCTGGCACCTCTTCACCTGGCGGGGCGAGATCCGGATCGAGGGCCCGGAGAGCCTCCG